>JBEEOX010000045.1:0-9252 GCA_041191425.1 Verrucomicrobiota bacterium
CGGAATTTCACCGCGCAAGGCGAAGTCGCGCATGTGAAATTCGAAACAGCCGACGGCATCGAGGCCGGCAAAACCGAAGTGCGTTGTCGCTCGGTGAAGGTCGGCATGGTGCGTCATGTGAAACTGGGGGATGATTTGAAATCGGTGATGGTCGATGTCGAAATCGAACGCGACGAAGAAGACCTGCTGCGCAAAGGCACGCGCTTCTGGGTAGTGCGGCCACGCATCACGGGCACTGAACTTTCGGGTGTGTCGACTTTGATCACGGGCGCCTACATCGAACTCGATCCGGGTCCCGCCGATGCGCCACGCGGCGATAGTTTCAAAGGTCTTGAAACACCACCTGCGACAAATCGCAGCGTGCCGGGCTTGAGGCTCACGTTGGTGGCCGAGCAGGCCAGCGCGCTGGATGCTGGAGCGCCGATTTATTTTCGCGGATTCGAAGTCGGCCGCATCGAAGGTCGCAAGTTGAGTAAGGACGGATCGCAGGTCAGCTACGATGCCTTCATCGGCAAACAATACAGCGGACTCGTGACCGAAAACACCCGCTTTTGGAACACCAGTGGCATCGACATCAGCGCCGGAGCCGACGGCTTCAAGCTGCGCACGCCGTCATTTCAAGCGATGATCTCTGGCGGTGTTTCTTTCGGCGTGACCCAAGGCGAGGAACCGGGAGCCACCGCTGCCGATGGCCGCTCGTTCACGCTCCACCGCGATGAGGATTCCGCCAGAAAATCTTCCTTCGATCCGACGCTGCGTTTGCTCCTGCTGTTCGATCAAACCGTGCGTGGTCTCAGCGAAAGGGCGCCGGTGGAATATCGCGGCATCACCATCGGCCGCGTCTCGCGCATTTCGTTCGACCTAATGCCCGGCGCGCAAAACATGTCTGTGCCGGTGTTGATCGAGATCGATCCGCGCTTGATGATTTCGGAAAATCCGAGCGAGGAAAAAAATGCCGATGTCGAATTCATCCGCCAAGCGGTCGACAAGGGCCTGCGGGGTGCTCTGAAAACTGGCAGCCTCATCACCGGTGCACTTTTCGTGGATCTTGATTATTACGACGATGTCGTGCCGCAAAGCATGGGCAAGGTTGGCGAGTTCGACACGGTGCCGACGGTCTCATCCGGCCTCGCGCAGCTTGAAGCCAAACTTTCTGCCGTGCTCGACAAGTTCTCGGCTTTGGAAATCGATGAAGCCGTCACCAAGATTGGCGCGGCTGCCAAGGAAATCGAAGCGACCGCCGCCGCCACGCGCAAGTCGGTCTCAAGCCTCGGACCCGACGGCCCGATGCAAGGAGACATGCTCCGAGTGCTCGACGAACTTCGCGCCTCTTTGCGCTCGCTCAAATCGGTGACAAACACGATTGAGGAAAAACCCAATGCCTTGCTCTTTGGCCGCGAGTCGTCAAACAACCCAGTGCCCAAGGCCGCCCGCTGAAACATCCACCGCCGCCATGATCACCCGCACATTTATTCTGCTCCTCGGCATTCTGATCGCCGGCTGCGCCACCTCTTCTAAATCATTTTATGTCCTCACTGCCGATGGATCCGCGCCCTCAAGCAGCGGCATGGGCATCGGCGTTGGGCCCATCGCGCTCGCCGAGTACATCGATCGACCAAATCTCGTGATCGCCGAGTCACCCAACCAGCTCAGCATCGCCGACGATCATCGCTGGGCGGGTGATCTCAGTTCATCCGTGGCACGCGTCACCGCTGCCAATCTCGGTCGTCGACTCAACACTGGCAACGTGCGCACCTACCCGTGGCGCGATGACAACGGCCTGCGCTATCAGGTGACCATCGACATCCGCCAGCTTCACGGATCGGGTGATGGTCATGCCGTCATCGAAGCCGGATGGCGCATTTATGCCTTGCCCGAGCGGCGTGTCGCTGCAGCAAGAACCTTCGTCGATCGTGAGCCATTGCAATCGGATGGCTACCCGGCACTTGTTGCTGCGCAATCGAAGTTGCTTTCGAGGCTCGCCGCCGACATCGCATCGGCGATGAAGTGATCGAAACACGAAAAGATTTTTTCAGACGGCGATCATGCTCAAGGTTTAAATTTATCAAAAATGCAGCACTTGTCGCGACGCCCTCAAATGGCTCGACGCGCATGGCATCAAGCACGAGGTAAAAGCCATCCGCGAAACGCCACCGAAAGTGAGCGAGCTCAAGGTCGCGTTGAAGGCCGCAGGTGGTGATCTGCGAAAAATTTTCAACACCTCGGGCATGGACTACAGAGCAATGGGTCTCAAGGACCGCTTGCCGAACATGACGGAGAAAGAAGCACTCGAAATGCTCTCAAGTCATGGCAACCTCGTGAAACGGCCCTTCGTCATCGGCGATGGCATTTCGCTCGTTGGTTTCAAGGAGGCTGCTTGGAGAAGTGCTTTGATGAAATAGGGGTTCTGCTACCTCACATCCGCGCGATGCGACTATCGAGCTGAAACACCTGACCTGAGGTGTGCGGCATCTGGTGATGGAGGAAACGAATAAACTCTGCCGCGTGCGCGCAAGTGTTGAAGCGTCCGAGCGTGTGATCGGCGATGATTTGTTTGCGGCGTTCGGGCGTGACGCCTGAGGTCATTGCGGTTTCAAGAAAGCCGGGCAGCACGGCGTTGATGCGGATGTTTGAAGGTCCGTGTTGCGATGCAAGATCAGCGCAGAGTCCAAGCAGCGCAGACTTGGCGGCGGCGTAGGGGGCTTGACCTCTCGGCGGACGCAGCGCGGAGAAACTTGAGATCAGAATGATGTGTCCGCGACGGCGTTTGATCATGTTTGGAAGCGCCGCACGGATGCAGGCGAGGGCGCCGGTGAAATTGACCGACCATGTTTCGTCCCATGCCTCTTCGCTGAGTTTGCCAAGCGACGCGTCGCGCGTGATGCCAGCGGCGCAGACCAGCAGGTCGATATCGCGACCCTTGAAATAATTTCGCACTTGCGAGGAATTGGTGACATCAAGCTCGCTGCTACCCGGCGCGGCGATCAACCAATTTGGCGCAGCGAGCGCATCGGCGATGGCTGAGCCAAGCCCGCCAGTGCCGCCGGTGATCACTGCCTGATGGGTCGCCGTCTGCATGATGTTTCAAAAATTTGCTATGACAGCGACGCGGAAAAATCAGGCCAGCGATTGCCGTGCCGCTTGCAGCGTGTTTTTCATCAGCATCGCAATGGTCATCGGTCCTACACCACCCGGCACTGGGGTGATCGCCGAGCAAAGTGGAGCAACTTCTTCGAATGCCACATCACCGGTGAGTCGATAGCCGGATTTTTTTGATGCATCGGCCACGCGGTTGATGCCCACATCGATGACCACCGCGCCGGGCTTGATCCAATCGGCTTTCACCATTTCGGGTCTACCGACGGCGGCGACGAGGATGTCAGCGCGGCGGCATATGGCTGGAAGATCGCGTGAGCGTGAATGCGCGATGGTGACAGTGGCGTTGGAATTTTTCGAAACCAAAAGCAGCGCCATTGGCTTGCCAACGATCATGCTGCGACCGACGACCACCGCTTCGGCGCCGTTCGTTTGGATGCCGGCGACTTCGAGAAGTTTCATGCAACCCGCCGGCGTGCAGGGCACAAATCCGGTGGGGTCTTCGAGAGCGAGCTTGGCGACATTTTCGGGATGGAATCCGTCGACATCTTTGCGCGGATCGATCGCGCGGATGATTTCCTCCTCGTTGATGTGAGGTGGTGGCGGCGATTGCACGAGGATGCCGTGGATGGCGGGATCGGCATTGAGATCGCGCACGACCTTGAGCAGTTCGTCCTGCGTGGTGCTCGCAAGCAATTCGATTTTGCGCGAATAAATTCCGAGTTCGCCGCAGGTGCGGACTTTTGATCCAACATACACATACGATGCCGGATCGTCGCCCACCAAAACGACCGCGAGGCCGGGTGTGGTGCCACGGGATTTGAGCGCTTCGACTTCCGCGCGGCATTCATCAAGCACGGCAGCGGCCACGGATTTTCCATCAAGCATTCGGGGCTGGTTCATAAGCAGAGTGATTGAAATTTTTTTACGCGTCGTCGGTGCCCGACACGAGCAGCGATTCGATTTTGAGTCGTTCTTTTTCCATGGCCTGCTCATCGAGGCCTTTCTCGACATGCAGTGGCTCGGCAAAGGTGACGGTGACGCGGCTGAATGGTCGTGGAATTACAAAGCGATCCCAAGTGCCAAGCCGCCATGCGGATGAAAACTGCACATGCACCGGCACGATCGGCGCGCCGGTGGCCTCGGCAAGCTTGATCGCTCCCGCCTGGACCTTGTAGCGCGGCCCGCGCGGACCATCGGGCGTGAGACACACATCCTGTCCAGCCTCCAGCGCGCGTTTGAGCCCGACCAATGCCGCCACCGCGCGGCGCGATGAAGACCCGCGAATCGCCTCGAAGCCAAAGACCGCCATCGCGTTGGCCACCATGTCACCATCGCGGCTCGCGCTGGTGAGGATGCTCACCCGGCGTTTGGTGCGGAGCATTTTGTGCCAGACGCTTGGCACGACAAAAAATCGGCTGTGCCAAAGCATCAGGATCATCGGCGGCACTGCCGTGCTCGGATCCCCGATCCGGCCCGGGTTTCGCAGGTCGACCCGCAGCGTGGCGGTCGTGAGCTTCATCGCCCAGCCCAAGAGCTTGCCGAGCAGCCTCGATTTCCAATCGCCACGGATTTCCAGCCTCGTTTTCCTCTTTGCGGTCATGGGGTGGAATCGGACGGGCTGGGGGTCGGGGAAATGGAGTTTAAATTCGTCATTCGGGCCCATTCGAACGAGCCTTGCGGACGGCAGGAGACGAGTGTCGTCAATGCCGCCGCGATGACAAGCCTGCGGGCATGGCTTTCTTTTGCCTTGCAGCCAAGTGTGCATGACATAGACTTCCCCCTCATGTGGCTGACATCAGCCGAATCATTGTCAGCCCAAGATCTAAGATCCACCAAACAACCTTCCCGAAGCACCATGATCCGTACCGCTTTTGCATTGATCCTCGCCGGCATCGCCCTGACAGCCGCTTCTTGCTGCTGCACCAGCGATTCGAAACCACCCAAGCTTCGCGCGCTTCCGCAATTTCAAGAAATCCAAGCCGAGACCCCGGCCGCTCCTGAAATTCACGCCACCAAGTGATTTTCTCGTCTCCGTGCCAGTCTATTCTCGGCGGGTTGGGATGATGCCGCATGTTGGCCCTGCCTGATCAGAGATTCAAATTCATGAGGCCCCGCAGGATCATTGATAAGAAATCAGCCTTCGACGGAGGGTTGAGGCATTATCATCGCACATCCAACTCGAGCGCTAAAAATTGGAACGCATGGGTCAACGGTGTGAGCCATGAGAAAGCCAAATCAAGGAATTGGGCCCAAATTCTCATCATCACCACGGCGGTCATCGCTCTGGTGGGTCTGATCGTTGGGCTGGTCATCGAGCTGCGCTGAGGTTTTCCGCTGCGTTCTTTGCGCGCTGATGCGCATGCGGCTTTGACATTTTCCCACGGCAAAGGCAGTTTTCCCGCCCGCCACCAACCCGGCGGTCAGTTCACCATGGGAAAAAATCTCTTCCAGAAAGTTTGGGACGCCCACACCGTTGGCACGCTCGCCGATGGCCGCACGCAACTCTTCATCGGCACCCACCTGATTCATGAAGTCACTTCACCTCAGGCCTTCGGCATGCTTCGCGATCTTGGCCTCAAGGTGAAGTTTCCCCAGCGCACCTTTGCTACCGTCGACCACATTGTTCCCACCGTCGATCAGGACGCGCCGCAGGACCCGCTTGCCGCGGAAATGATGCAGGCGCTGCGCAAAAATGCCGATGACTTTGGCGTCACTTATTTTGACCTCGCGTCGGGCAAACAGGGCATCGTCCATGTCGTGGGTCCCGAACAAGGGATCACCCAACCGGGCACCACGATCGCCTGCGGTGATTCGCACACTGCCACGCACGGCGCGTTTGGTGCGATCGCCTTTGGCATCGGCACCACCCAAGTTCGCGATGTGCTGGCATCGCAAACGCTCGCGCTCGAGGCGCTCAAGGTTCGCCGCATCGAAGTGAACGGCGAGCTTCGCCCCGGAGTTTATGCGAAAGATGTAATCCTTCACATCATCCGCTTGCTCGGTGCGAAAGGCGGAATCGGTTATGCCTACGAGTATGCTGGCGATGTTTTCGACCGCATGTCGATGGAGGAGCGCATGACCGTTTGCAACATGTCCATCGAAGGTGGCGCGCGCTGCGGTTATGTGAATCCCGATGCCAAGACCGTCGCCTATCTCAAGGGGCGTCCCTATGTCGACATGAGCGACTTCGATGCCACTGCCGCACGCTGGTTGTCATTTGCATCCGATGCGGATGCGAAGTTTGACGACCTCGTGCGCATCAATGCCGCCGACATCGAACCGACTGTCACCTGGGGCATTTCGCCCGATCACGGAATCTCGATTTCCGAAAGCATTCCGGATCCCGCCAAGGCCGCATCGCCTCAGGAAAAGGCATCGATCGATGAAGCGCTTGCTTACATGAAGCTGCCCGCCGGCACGCCGATCAAGGGAGTGAAAATCGATGTCGCCTTCATCGGATCTTGCACCAACGGCCGTATCTCCGACTTCCGCGAAGTGGCAAAATACATCAAGGGCCACCGCGTTGCCGCAGGCGTGAAAGCCATCGCCGTCCCCGGCTCGCAGATCGTCGCGATCCAATGCGAACAGGAGGGCATCCCTGAAATTTTCCGTGCTGCCGGATTCGAATGGCGCGGTGCCGGATGCTCGATGTGCCTTGCGATGAACCCCGACAAGCTCGTCGGCGATCAGCTTTGCGCCTCGTCATCCAACCGCAATTTCAAAGGCCGCCAAGGCTCGCCCACCGGCCGCACGGTCTTGATGTCGCCCGTGATGGTCGCCGCCGCCGCCATCAACGGCAGCATCGCCGACGCCCGCGAGGTCTTTGATCTTCAGCAGGCGGCTGTTGCCTAAAGTGCAAGCGCAATTGATCTGAGTTATTCCATCACCATTCATTTCTCACCATGCCACTCGATCCCGTCACCCAAGTTTCTGGCCGCGCTGTTTTTGTGCCTGGCGCCGACATCGATACTGACCGCATCATCCCCGCGCGTTTCATGAAGTGCGTCACCTTCGACGGACTTGGTGAATTCGCATTCTACGATGTGCGTTTCAATTCCGAAACCGGCGAAAAAACCGATCACCCGCTTAATGATTCGCGTTTTGAAGGCGCCTCGATATTGCTCGCTGGCGTGAACTTTGGCTGCGGCTCGTCGCGCGAGCACGCACCCCAGTCGCTGAAAAAATACGGCTTCAACGGCATCGTGGCAGAGTCGTTTGCCGAGATTTTCTTCGGCAACTCGACCACGCTCGCCATGCCCTGCGTGATCGCATCGGCTGCTGACATTGCCGCCCTGCGCGATGCGGTGGAGAAGGATCCGTCGACCGTGGTCACCATTGATGTTGATGCCCTGCGCGTTCGCAGTTCGGGCGGGCTCGACTTTCCCGTCACCATGCCTGATTCGGCTCGCGATGCTCTCGTTTCTGGCCGCTGGGATCCAATTCAGGAACTGCTCGACCGCGAATCGGCCATTGAGTCGAAGGCACGCGAGTTGCACTATGTTTGATCTGCCACCTTTGGGCGACAGCTCCCAACACGAAAAAGCCGCAGCAATCACTGCGGCTTTTTTGTTGAGTGGGAGTTGGAGCGCCGTGAAGGGAGCCGCCCCGCTTACTTGCGGGCGGCTTCCTCGCGGGCCTTGGCCTTGGCGATCACATCGTCCGAAACATTCTTCGGGCACGGTGCGTAGTGGCTGAACTCCATCGAGAACTGGCCACGGCCGGAGGTCATCGTGCGAAGGTCGCCGATGTAACCGAACATCGCACTGAGCGGCGCCTCGGCCTTCACGCGGATGCCGCCCGGAGTTGGCTCCTGACCTTGGATCATGCCACGGCGGCGGTTGAGGTCGCCAATGACATCGCCGACTTTTTCTTCCGGGGCAAAGACATCGAGCTTCATCATCGGCTCGAGGATTTGCGGGCCTGCCTTAGGCATCGTCTGACGATAGGCGGCCTTGGCTGCGATTTCGAAAGCGATGGACGATGAGTCGACCGCGTGGAAACCACCGTCGGTAAGAGTGACCTTGAAGTCCAAGCAGGGGTAGCCAGCAAGCGGCCCCTTGTCGATGGAGGTCTTGAAGCCTTTGTCGACCGCAGGGATGAACTCCTTGGGAACATTGCCGCCAACGACTTTCGATTCGAAGATGAAGCCGGAACCAGCTTCGCCGGGCTCGATGGTGTAATCGATTTTCGCGAATTGACCCGAACCACCCGACTGTTTCTTGTGCGTGTAGCTGTCGGAGACCGGCTTGGTGATCGTTTCGCGGTAGGCGACCTGCGGCGCGCCGACATCGACCTCGACCTTGTGGGTGCGCTTGAGGATGTCGATCTTGATGTCGAGGTGAAGCTCGCCCATGCCCTTGAGAATCATCTCGTTGGTTTCCTCGTCGGTCTCGACGCGGAAGGACGGATCTTCTTGGATCATCTTGCCGATCGCATTGGCAAGTTTTTCGGCGTTGGCCTTGTCCTTCGGAGCAACGGCGATCGAGATCACCGGATCCGGGAACACCATCGGCTCGAGCGTGGCGGGATTCTTTTCGTCGCAGAGCGTGTGACCGGTCTGGACATTCTTGAGTCCGACGATGGCGACGATGTCACCTGCTTGGGCGGATTCGATCTCGTTGCGGTCGTCGGCATGCATTTCCACCATACGGCCAACGCGCTCGGTCTTGCCAGTGAAGGAGTTGAGGATCGTGTCGCCCTTCTTGATCGTGCCCGAGTAAATGCGGGTGAAAGTGAGGGCGCCGAACTTGTCGTCCATGATCTTGAACGCCAGCGCGCGGAGCGGCTTGCTTGGATCGCTCACCGCGAAGCTGCCGGTCTCGTTGCCTTCGGCATCGACTTCCGGAAGCGGCTTCACCTCGGTGGGTGAGGGGAGGTAATCGACCACCGCGTCGAGCACGAGTTGGAGGCCTTTGTTCTTAAAGGACGATCCACAATAGGTTGGGAAGAACGCGAGATCGATCGTGCCCTTGCGGATGCAGCGCTTGATGGTATCGATGTCGGGCTCCACGCCTTCGAGGTATTTTTCCATCACCTCGTCGTCCTGTTCGACGGCGGTTTCGATCATCGCGGCGCGGTATTCTTCGGCCTTCGCCACCATGTCGGCAGGGATTTCCTCGATTTTGAAATTCTCCGGCTGACCCGACTCGTCCC
>JBEEOX010000046.1:0-9193 GCA_041191425.1 Verrucomicrobiota bacterium
CCTCGGCGTACAACAGGCTCGAAATTTTTTGGTTTTCATCGTACTGCGGCAAAAGAATTCCGTGCATTTGACCGCCATCAGGCAAGCAATCGGGCAAGAGTGTAGTTTTTGGCAGTTTGTCGTCGCCCGAAGGCAGTGCGGTCACGCCCAGCACGAGGTGGGCGGGCAGCAAGAGCAGGAATGGAATGAGCGCGCGCAAGAATTTGGTTCAGCAAATGACTGCAAATCCCAGCTTTTTTCAAGGGTATTATTCGTTGGCTCGCTAGTTCCAGAAAGCTTTTAGAAAGGCAGATATCCCAAACCGCGAATGAACACGAATGAACGCGAAGGGGAAGGTGATGGATTATTGGGAAAGAGGATGATGATGCCGTATCTTCAAGGAGCGTGGGCATCCTGCCCACCTCTTCAATTCCCGGTAGGGCGATGCGGCCCCGCAGCGCCGACTCTTGCAGAGATGTTCAAACCGCGAATGAAAGCGAAGGAGCACGAATGGGAGAGAAGAGGGGATCGTGGATTGTTGATCGTGGATCGAAGAACAAGCCGCTTCTTCATGTGGCTGGAGCATCTTGCTCCAGTCCGTCCTTGGAGCGTCCCGCTCCATGTTCTGCACAGTCAAAGAATCCGCCGCCTTATAACCTAGCTTCTTCTGTCTCCAAGTCCTCTGTCTTTTGCCAAATCGAAACGCCGAGACGCAGAGCACGCAGAGGGCTTCGCGGAGAAGGGAAAGTGATTGGTTATCTGTGGTGGGTTATTGGGAGATGGAAGAATCCACCTCTTCCACCGTGGCGGTGGTTTCCAACCACCATGACCCAGTCCTCTCGATCTTACCCGAACCGTAAGTCCAATTCCCAGCCCATATTACACGATTTTGGTTTGGCAGCTTCTCCACGGCGGCCTAAAAGCTTTGTATGCACGAGGCGGACGAGCGCTCCCGGTAGCGGGTCACCAGCGCACGACGTTTTTCAAGAAATGATAGCTTTAAGAATTAGCATCAATGACGTTCCGATATGCGTAGCTGGCGCATCGGATCTCGGCGTGCTCAATGCGATAGTGAATGCCGTAGGACCGCTGGGACCAGATACATCGATGCCCCATGGTTCCGGTGATGAGACACCCGAGCTATTTTTACATGTCGGCGGATTGACATCACGCGTTAATTCAACCAACGAGCATCTTAGGTGGGCTGAACACGCACCACTCGCTATAGGCGACTCCATCCAGATTACATTATGCGAGGTTGATGAAGTGGATGTCCCTATCCAGACTCTGCCACAAGTAACAGAGGTAGAACAAGTCGCGTCGTGACAACCCCTATCAGCCGCCCTGTTTCGATGTTTTCCCGTAACTACAACCTCAACCCCGTGATCGACGTGCGCCCTCGCTGGTAGTGGTGCATGCGCTCATCGTTGTGCAAAAAAATGAGAGTCCACATAGTATGGCCGATTGTAATCGCTCTCATCGCAGCGGCTTTTCTTGCCGGCCTGGTTTACCAGCGGTCCTGGATACCAGATTACGCGGAAGCCGAGCCACTGTATTCGGAAGTTGCCGAGTTTGGACGAGCACTGGCGGAATCCAAGTCTGGTGATTCATTGACGGCTTCGACCATCAAGACCCTGATATTGGAAGAACGATTCAGTTCGATTCAGCCATATGGAGTCGTTTTTTCAGACGACCCGGAGATGATCGTGTCAATTCGAGTGAACAAGACCTTTTCGTTTGATATTGGTCCCGACGGAACTCCGAGATGGAACAAGAACCAGATGCACAACAAGCCGTGAGTGGCAGCCGGCGATAACGTCCCTAGTTGAATCGGAGAATGACCCGCCGGTGCCTCCACATCAAACGTTCGGCCAAGACAATGACCCTGACTCGCATCGTAATTTTCGTGTTCGCAGCGTTTCTTGTTTGCGGGTGTGGTGACACCGTTACAAGCCGATACGAGACCAGAGCAGACGCCGACAAGCTATTCCAGCGTGGATGGCTTCCCAGCATCATCCCTAAGTCGAGCTACGACATTACGACCAAGAATGATTTGGACATCAATGTCTCGGAAGGACAGTTCTCATTTGCGCCTGGCCACGCCGAAGAATTCATCAAACACCTGCAAAGAATGGAGGCGTCTGAATTTTCTGGGATTGATTCGGTGCGCTTCATGGGACGAGGCTATTGGCCTTACTATTTTCGAAATGCGAATTCGTGGTGGCAGTTTTTCATCAATACGGAGAAAGGGCACTGCAAATACCGAATGGGCCTCTCACGCAAAACAAATAGCGAACAAGCCGGTACTTCCAACGGCGAGTAACGCTCCAGTTTGAATTCGGGCTTTAATTTACGCCGTGGATGAGCTAGTCATTTTCCAAAATAATGAATCCACCGATTGCCAGTGTTGTCTGTCGATGTTCCCTTCCATCTGGAGCGTCAAAGGATGTTGTGATTGGAGTTTCATCCCCTCAACCACACTCCGGATTCGATTTTAGCTGCTTCGTGAGTTTGCCGGATCGAGATGAACCGTTCGAGATTTATGGCGTGGATTCACTACAGTGTCTTTCGCTGGGGATGCGGTTTGCATCTTCACGTATTAATGATCTGATCTCCAAGGGATGGACTTTCTTCGGGCGTGATGGTGACGAAGAATATGAGATGGAGTGGTCGGCTTACTTCATGCCTCAGACGGTTCTCGACAAGCTGTCGGCGATTGGAGAGAAGGCAACTAGCTCTATCGACAGCATAACCAAAAAATCAGAAGCAGAATAAGCCTCGCCATGACAACCGCTACCAGCCGTACGGTTACAATCGCTCTCTCGGCAAAGTCCCGTGAAGTAGTCCACGATCAGCGAGACGCGTGATGGATGGCAATGAGTTTGACCAGCAGGTCTTCAATGAATTCGAGCGGGATCTGATTGGGTCCATCGGAAACGGCGTTGGCGGGATCTGAGTGCACTTCCATGAAAAGCCCGTCGATGCCGGTGGCTACGGCCGCTCGCGCCAGCACAGGCGCAAGCTCGCCATCGCCGCCAGTCGTACCGCCAAGTCCGCCGGGCCGCTGCACCGAATGCGTCGCATCGAAGATCACCGGCAAACCTTCCTTGCGCATCAAATAGAGCGAGCGCATGTCGGCGACGAGGTTGTTGTAGCCAAAGGTCGTGCCGCGCTCGGTGATGAGGAAATGGCGGCAGCCGAAGGTGCGCATTTTGTCGGCGATGTTTACTGTGTCCCACGGCGCGAGAAATTGACCTTTTTTCACATTCACTGCGCGGCCGGTTTTCGCAGCCGCTTCGAGCAGGTCGGTCTGACGGCACAAAAACGCGGGGATTTGCAGCAAGTCGACAAACTCTGCGGCGATGTCGGCCTGCTCGGCGGTGTGAATGTCGGTGGTCACTGGCACACCGAGCTCTTTGCCAATCGCGCCCAGAATCCGGCAACCCTCGCGCGGGCCGGGTCCGCGAAACGAACCCACCGAGGTGCGGTTGGCTTTGTCGAATGACGCTTTGAAAATGAAATGAATGCCGGTGCGGTCGGCGATTTCCTTGAGCGACCGAGCCATGTCCCACGCGAAGGCTTCCGACTCGAGCGCGCAGGGGCCGAGGATGAAAAATGGAACGGGTCCGCCAACAGGAACATGGCCGATGTTGAATGGTTCGAATGTCATGATGCGTCGGATTTCAGTGTTTGGCGGCAGCTTGCGCGGATTGAAACAAAGGGCGCAAATTTTGCAGCGCCATGGTGAGAAGCTTGGTTTCGGTTTCCGTCAGATTGCCGCGAGTTTTATTGGAAAGCATTTCGAGCGAATCGATCACCGATTGAGCGGCGCGCAGGTTCACCGATTTTTCACCCGTTTGCGGGTGGGGGATCTGACCGAGAAAAAGTCCGGCGTTTTGTGCCTGGAAAAGGACAAATTCGTTGAAGCGTGGATCTGCCTCGGCGGTTTCTGGCATGGCTGGAGTTTATAGGCGGATTCCGGTGGCGGAAAGCGCAAAGCGGCGCGGTAAAAGATGGCAGCCTACGCGGTGGCGTGTCAGTCTGCTCGCGATTCGCAGTGGATTCCGTGCAAACCAGTTCTTTCAGCGCCTCATCGCGGGCGGTCGCTCTCTTCGACCTCGACGGCACCTTGATCCCGTGGGACTGCCAGTTGCTGTTCCGTCATTTTGTCGTGCGGCGCGAACCGTGGCGCGTGTTTCTATTGCCGGTGTTTCTGGTTTTTTTGCCCTTGGCCGGCCTGCTTGGGACCGAGCGCATGAAGCGGATTTTCCTTAGCTACCTGTGGCGTATCAACCCGCAGGATCTCGCCAAATACTCCCGCGAATTCGCGCAGTCGCTCATGCCGGCGATCTATCCTCAACTGCGAGAACGCATCGAGGCGCATCGCAGGTCTGGCGACTTGCTGATCCTTTCCTCCGCCAGCCCGGAATTCTATGTGCGCGAAATTGGCAAGCTGCTCGGCTTCGACATCTCGCTCGGCACAGTGGTCACGCCCGGCACGCTTTTTCCGGATCTGGAAAACCACAAAGGCGCGGCAAAGGTCGCTCGACTGCATGAAGTACTAGATTCATCGTACTTCGTTGATGGCCTCTTGCCCGGCTCTTGCGGCTATACTGACAGCCGCGCCGATCTGCCAATGCTCGCTGTTTGCGAGCGCGCTTTGGTGGTCAATCCAGACGCGCGGCTCAGCGCCTTGGCGGCCGAAAAAGGCTGGGAAATCGTGCGTCCGGCAAGACCTTGGAAATCGCTGCTCGACCGTGTGTTCCGACTGCTTGCGCTGCTTTTCGGTATCGGTAGTGACCCCGGCGGGATCAACGCAGTTCGACTTTGAAAAAATCGCGCATCACTGCGCGGTAAACCTCGCGCTTGAATTCCGGCAGCCAATCGAGATCAAATTCTTGTGGGAGGATCCAACGGTATGCGCGGAATTCGCGCGGTTTCTGGTCGACATTCACCGCTGGCGCGCCGGCCTTGAGTTGGCAGAGGAAATAGGTCTGCTCCTGGCCGTGGCTGCCGTGCTTGCGAACCTTTTTTTCGCGCACATCCTCGGGATAAAGGTAGCGGTAACCGTCGCGCATGGCGGTCACTTCATAATGCTCGGCTTTGAGCCCGATTTCCTCCCGCACCTCGCGAAACAGCGCCTGCTCCGGGCTTTCACCCGGGTCAATCCCGCCTTGGGGAAATTGCCAAGCGCCCGGCACACTCGCCCGTTCGCAAATCAAAAGACTGCCCGACGGATCCACCATCAGCGCAGCCACATTGGGCCGATAACGAACCATGCGCGAAATCTGCTCCCGACCACGCGAGCTGACAATCCTTAACTTTTCCGAAGCTTTGGTCCTTGTGCTGGTCATCATCTGAGAGACATGCCATGGTGTCTTTATGTTCAAATTAAATGGCCAATTCATTTGCATCGTCGCTCTTTCGCTGACACTTGGCAACACGCTGTGGGCGCAGGAAACGCAGGGCGATCCGCAAAAACCCAACGATTCGGCCAAAGCGAACCGTTTCTGGCAGGCTACGCTCGGTGGTGGACACTACATGGTCGCGCTTGATCGCATCTCATCGGTGAGCCGCCACAAGTATGTGCTCGATGGCTCCTTGATCGTCGATGAGGTGACGGTCGATGCGCTCGGGCAGTCGTTGGCGAGGTTTTATTTCATTATGCCGATCAGCGATGAGATGAAAGGTAGCGGCACGGCAGCGGCAGTTTCGTCGGCGGTCGATCGCGGGCGTGAGATGATCAACAAGTCGGCTGGCAAGGTAGGCACCGATTTGCATCAGATGGTGGTGAAAAAATTTCCCGAAACCACGCATGCACGCACTGTTGAGTATCGACTGATGTCCGAGCCCGAGCTTACCGCGCTGTACGACAGCGTGCGCACGGCGTGGGAAAGCAACCGTGGGCGCAAGTTCACAGCCAAGTGAATCAACGCTCGCCGCTTGAATCGCAATTGCTTCAGCCTATGCTCATCCCATCACACGCAGAGAATCATGAGTTCGTTTGAATCCAAAGTCAGGGAAGCGCTCGGTCAGCCGCTCAATCAGGGTGAGATGAGCGATGCGGATGCTGTCGGCACCGTTGGCTCGCCGGAATGTGGCGACATGCTGCGGATGTGGCTCAAGTTCACCGAAAAGGATGGCCGCAAGGTGATAGATCGCGCGTCATTTCAAGCCTTCGGTTGTCAAACGGCGATCGCGGTTGCGTCGATGGCCACCGAACTGCTACGCGGCAAGACCCCCGAGGAGGCGAAGCACCTTACCGCGCAGGATCTTGCCGGCGATCTCGGTGCGCTGCCGCCGATGAAGATTCATTGCGGTCAGTTGGTCGAAGGCGCCTTGCGCAACGCGCTTGATCAATCATCACTCGCAGTCAGCAACTCCGTGCCAAGCAAGGCTTCCACACTCAGCGAGGACATGCATCGCAAGCCCAGCGGGAAAATTCGCATTGTGCCGCTCGAGTGATTTGATCCAAACCATTTTTCATCATCGTGCTCGAACTCAAGGATGTCACTTATGCCATTCGCAGCGGCAGCGAAGAAGTTTCTTTGGTCAATGACGTTTCGATTTGCGTGCCCAAGGGGCACTTCATGGCGATTGTTGGTCCCTCTGGCTGTGGAAAAACCACCCTGCTTAAGACCATTGCGGGCCTGAACCCCGAAAGCGACGGCGACCTTTTCTGGGAGGGAAGAAACCTGTCGAAAGAATGCGATTTTACGCCGACGGAGATCGGCTATGTGCCTCAATTTTCTATCGCGTACGACACGCTGACGGTGGACGAGTCGATCGAAGTTGCGACGCGTTTGCGCGTGGGCGATGCGAACGCCGACACCATCAACGGGCGTATCGACAAGGCGCTTGCGGAAACCGGGCTCAGTGAAATCGGCGATCGACGCGTGAAGGTACTTTCGGGCGGTCAAATGCGGAGGCTTGGCCTGGCGATGGAGTTGGTGTCCGACCCGAAGATCCTCCTCTGCGACGAGGTCACCTCTGGACTTGATCCATCTTCGGAGCGCGAGATTGTGCATCTTTTGCGAGACCTTTCGCGCAAGGACGGTCGCATCGTGCTTTCGGTTACACATTCTCTAGCGCACCTTGAGTTGTATGATTCGATACTCGTTTTACACGAAGGCCGGGTTGCTTATCATGGTCCTCCCGATCAATTGACGCATTATTTTTCCGCAGCGGTTGCCGAGGAGGTTTATCCGCGACTCGCCGCGCAGGCATCGGATCGCTGGAAGCAGTCATGGGAAAAGCACCGAGAGTCATATCGACTCATATTGGAACGCAAGCAGGCCAAGGAGCCGCGCCCAAGCTCGGAAGATAATCATATTGAACCACTGCCATTGCCGGGATTTATCAGTCAGCTCTTTGCTCTGCTCTCGCGGCGTTGGCGCATCTTTTTCCGTGATCGCGGCCAAGTGCTATTGCAACTCGCGATCCTCATCGTCTTTCCAATTCTTGTCACCATCTTCAGTGACAAGGCATCGGGCAACATTCGCCGCTTTTCCGACATGCGGCCGGGCGATGTCTTCACTGAGATCCAGGAGCAGCAAAGCGTGCGCGCGGATCAGGCAAAGGTCGGGTCTGCCGTCTCGGGCATCATCATGTTCCAAGTGGTGCTGCTCGCCTTGATGGGATCCAACAACGCCGCGCGCGAAATTGCCGGCGAACGGCAAATTTACGAAAAGGAAAAATTCGGAGGCCTGCGACCATCGGCCTACCTCGCGTCGAAGGTTTTGTTTCTCGCGTGTCTCGTCGTCGCGCAGTCGTTGTGGATGGCGATGTTTGTGAATTTCTTCGGCCCCTTCCGCGGTGACTTTATCCAGCACGCGGGCTTCCTGCTCTTGATCAATGCGTCGATGACCTCCATCTGCCTTGCCATTTCATCGCTCATGCGCACGGCTGAGCAAGCGTCGTTGATGTCGATTTACCTAGTCGGTTTCCAGCTGCCGCTTTCCGGCGCGGTGCTTGCCCTCCCGGAAAAAATCGAAGCCTTCACACGGC
Source organism: Verrucomicrobiota bacterium (assembly GCA_041191425.1). Taxonomy (GTDB): domain Bacteria; phylum Verrucomicrobiota; class Verrucomicrobiia; order Verrucomicrobiales; family Akkermansiaceae; genus Luteolibacter. Next base: position 7,987 of record JBEEOX010000046.1, read on the forward strand.
CCTTTGTCTCCGCCTACTGGGCTTGGTCGGGTTCGGTCGAGGCCTTGCAAAGCCAGGTGCACGAAGCGGTAAGATCGGTCATCGACACAAGCCTTTCGCCGGGCGACGCTTGTTTAGCGGCCTTGCTGTTGCATATTGCCGTGGCGCTCGCGCTCGCATGGTATGGCAGCTCCAAGCCACAGTGGAATTGAGTTGACGATTTTTCCCTCTCGATTTTGACAGACTCCGGCATTAAACCATCAAACGAAATCTACCATGGCACGACGCGCTAGCTCCAGTCTCCACCCCGGCATCTTGATCGGTATCATCGCGGCGATCGCGGTTGCCGTCTTTGCCGGCAAGTCCTTCCTCGGCCAGAAACCAGCCGCCTTTGAAAATGTCAGCAAGCTTGATGTGCGGGAGCTTTTGGAAAATGGCAACAGTCTGCGTGGTAACGATTATGTGATCTATGGTGAGATCGATGAGAAACTTCAGTGGACCAGCGATCGCGGACAGGTGGTCAGCGTGCGCGTCGACACGCCCGGTGGACCGGAATTTGTCGGAATCCGCATTCCAGCGGACTTGGCAAAGCTCAATCTTGAGATTCGTCAAAAGTACTCCTTCAAGGTGAACTTCCAGGATGGCGGCATTCCCGTTGCCACTGGCGTGAACCGACTTTGAACCATCAAGCTCGCGCCATGAAACCACACCTTACCATCACATTCGCCCTGGTCGCGCTTGCCGACGCTCAAGTTTACACGCAGCCGCCCGCCAGCAAGCCCGCCGATGCGCCCGCGCCGGCCAACGACAGCGCGAGCAAGCCTGCTGCGGCCGATACAAAAAATCCGCTGGGCCAAGAAATCCCGCTGCTCGATCCATCGGCTGAGACTATCACCGTCGGCGGAGTCGTCATCCCGCTTGGCGACAACCGCCTTTTGCGCGCGCGTTTCGATAAGTTTCTGAGTCAACCACCAGAAAGCAGCGAGGAGGCAACGCGATACCGGCGCACAATTGCCGAGATCCTCAACACGATCTCACCGCTGCGCGATGAAAAGCCCGACCTCTACGCGGCTTTCAAACTCTTACCCACTGCTTCTTCCTACGCCGGCGATGCCAACCTCTGTGCCTCGCTCGCCGAATCGATCTACATGGCGATGCTCGCCAAGCAGGATGTCAACGGGCTCAAAAAACTCAACGAAACGATCGAAGAGGAAAAGCAGTCGATCAT
>JBEEOX010000047.1:0-9113 GCA_041191425.1 Verrucomicrobiota bacterium
AGAGCGTGGTGGAACCACCCGGTCCCATTCCGAACCCGGAAGTGAAACGCCACAGCGCCAATGGTAGTGGGACGATAGGTCCTGTGAGAGTAGGTCGTCGCCAGGTCTATGCCCGGTACTTTGCATCCCGCAATGTACCGGGCTCTTTTTTTGTCGATAATGCTAACGGCGAGCAAAGCTCTCGATTGGTGGCGTGATTACAAATGAACGAGTTCCGCGTGTTTGACGGAGATCAGGATTGGTACCACTTCGGCATTCGGGTGGATTTTTTGGAGTGTTGTCTGATACGCCCGCATTTGGCCGGAGTAGCGGTCGACAAGTTCGTGCGCGGAAGCGACAGCATCGGTTTTGTAATCAATGATCTCCACGCGAGTGACAGTGTCAGACTCGTCACGGTGAAGATGAAGACGGTCGATAATGCCTGTCATGAGTTGCCCATCGACAATAGCATCGGCAGACTGTTCGCGGAAGAGGTCGATGGATCTGCCTTGGCGCTGGAAAAGTGAAGCAATGGCAGGACTGGCGATGAGTTTTGCGACGGCATCTGCCGCATCGGATTTTGGGAGATCGGGAGTGGATTCATCGATCCACGACAATTGTTCCAACAAGGCATGCACCTCGGATCCGAATTTCATGCCACTTGGCGAATGGCTGGATGCTTGGGTTTTGTTTTTTGATTGGCTCGGCGTCATCCTCGACCGTTTGCGAACGGGTTTGCGCAAGGTTGCAAGCGTTGGTTTGGGTGTTGATGTTTCGATGGGTGTGACGAGTTTGATCCAATCGGCGTTGCCGCATTCGAAGATGACAGGGTCCTTGGCATTGGACTGTTTGGCGGAAATTTGGATCCAGTTGGAAAGTGATGACCTATCCTGTTCGGCTTTGTCTGAGGGTCTCTCGAGTAGCGCATAGAGTCCGCGTTTGGAGCGAGTGAGTGCGACGTAAAGCATGCAGATAGCCTCGTATCGCTGGGCGGCTGCCCATTTGGTCTCAGCCTTGGCCATTTCGGGATTCATGCGCCTGACCCATGCGGGTGGTGTGTCACTGATCCATGTCTCACCGTGTGCGATTTCGAAATGCTGTGTTTGTGGAACTGCTTTGTCCGGTATGTTGGGAAGAACAACCACATCAAATCCCAAGCCTTTTGACTTGTGGATGGTCATCACTTGCACAGCGGCGATGCCAGGGCTTTGGCCAATTTCGAGCCGCTTGATCCATTCGGTAGCATCGCGTGGCGACTTGCAACCGGTTGCATCGAAATCGGCAAGAGCGGCAAGCAGGTCATTGGCGCGGCGCTGACCAAACTCTGACCATGTGGTGATGATCGGCGATAGAATGGTTGAAACCGGGTTGGAGAATCCATGGATGGAAATTTCGCGAGTGAGGTTTTCCCACGCCTTATGCCATTCATCGCCGTGAATTTTGTGCAGTACTGCGGCGAGGGGAGACATTTCCAAAACTCCTTGCGCAAAGCGGTCGGCTGGATTCGCGAGCCATTCGAGGAGATGGGTGATGGCAATGCCAGGCTGATTGTCGATGGCGGGTTTGCGTCGGCCTTCTTCGATGACATTGAATCCGTTCGCTCTGAGGTGTTCGCTGATTTCCGTGACTTGACCATTGTCACGAACGAGAACGCCACAGGTCATTTGACGCTCGCCGACCTCGAGCTCGCGCAGTATTGCGACAAGGCGATCCAAGCGTTCCTCATTGTTTTCAATCCACTCCACGCGGGAATGTCCGCGCATGGCATTGATTTTCAGATGATCGGCCGAAACATGATCCTCCCATTCCCATAATGGATTCGTTTTGCCGAAAAGCGCATCGATGGTGGCGGTGTCGCCGCAGACTGTGTTGACCAATTCCAGCACCTCGGGGCACGAGCGATAGGAGTGGAACATTGATTCCGTCTTGATGTTTGGCAGCAGATCGTCGGTGATTTTTTTGAAAAGCCCGACATCCCCGCCGCGCCAACCATAGATTGCCTGCTTGCGATCACCGACAATGAAGACGGTTCGTGACGCATCATCGCTTGCCGCTTCATTGATGAGCGGCCAAAGTCCATTCCAATCGGCATTGCTGGTATCCTGAAACTCGTCGAGCAGCCAGTGGTCGATGCTGGCGTCGATGCGAAAGTCGATGGCCTCTCTTTTGAGACGGGCCGTTTCATTTTTATCCCATTCGCCCATCAGGAATTTCACATCGCTGAATCCGAGCAGGCCTTTGTTTCTCAATTGCGATTCGCACAGTTCGTCGTAGATGCCAACCACATCGCGGATGGCATGAGTGCGTTTGGAGGCGGCTGTGAGTTCGCATTGGGCGGAAAGTTCGACCATTTCGCGGATGGCGTTGCCTGTGACTCCGTCAAGCGTGAGCTCCTTGTAAGATTTTACGATGAGCGGCCCCGACTGAGTTGCGACCGCCTCGAGAATGTTTTTGGTGAGACTTTTTTTCGGACTGCCGAGATTGCCACTGCCGATGGCGTGGTTGCAAAGTTCTTCAATTGATTGCCGCAACGCATCCGACTGTCGCTTGTCGCTGAACTCAATCTGTCCAATGCCACCAAGCGCTGCATTCGCGAGCCTGTGCTTTTGTTTTTCCCATTCGTCGATATCGACCTTAACCAGACCGGGTGGGCCCCAATGGACATTTTGAGCGTTTCTGTATTGCTCGTGCCATATATCGACAAAGTTTGAGAGAGCCTTGAGCACGGACTGACTTTCACGACCCATGGTGGCGCGTCGGAAGGCATGGAGAAATTCGCTATCGCGCCCATCGGCATCCAATCGGTTGCCAATCACCGTGGCCAGTATCTCGTCTGCAAGTGCTTGCGCGCGCGGGCCTTCGATCAGCTCAAATTTGCCGCCTGTGATGCCGAATTCGTATTGGAAACTGCGAACGATTTTGGCGAAGAATGAATCGATCGTGCCGAGGTTGAATCGCGGTAGAGAGCGAACGACGGTGGCGAGCACCGAGCTGAAGTCGGTGGAATCGAGTCCGATCGTCTTTTCAAGTTTGTCTGCTTTCTCTGAGTCGCTTGCGGCTTCAGCGAGCTTGTTCAAAACCGAGTCGGCAAACTCGCCCGCAGCTTTGCGGGTGAAGGTAAGAGCGACGATTTTTTCAGGCTTGTTGCCTCTCGCGACGAGGCCAATGACGCGGTTGCCAAGCTGGTAAGTTTTTCCGGATCCAGCCGAGGCAAGGATCAGCAGGTTGGGCTCGAGGATGTCGATTTGCTCCTCGTCACGCATCAGCGTTTGGGGATGGTGAGCTTTTGTCCTTCGCGGATCAATGTGCCCGAAATTCCGTTGGCTTTTTTGAGAGCGGCAACCGATGTGCCATTGCGAGCGGCGATCGTTGAAAGGGTGTCACCCTTCTTGATCGTGTAACGGGTCGATGCAACCTTCGGCTTGGGTTTGGCAACGGTTGGTTTTGGTTGCTGCACCACAGCGCTGGTTTTTTTCGCGCGATCGGATTCCTGCGATTTTGCCACCGTGACCTTCACCGATTTGGTTTCAGGCTTTGATCGCGTGGATGAACTCGACGCGATCGGCAATGAATCTGCGGGCGGTTGTTCATTTTTCGCGATGACTGGTGCGTCATCCGAGGCGCGAGGTTCAGGCTTGCCTGGGCGACGCCATTTCGATGGGTCATCCGCCCATTCCTCGCGGTAGTTGCCTGCGCTATCGAAGGGGCCCGTGCCGGTGGGATGATCGCTCGATGCGACATCGCCCACATTCGAGCAGGCAGAAAGCAAGAGTGCGAAGATGCCGGAAAGCAGTGTCCAGTTTGGAGATTTCATGTCCCAAGCATGAGCAAGAGGGCGGTTTTGGCAAAACATTCCGTGCGGTCGTAGGTGAAAAATTTCATGCCATCGATTTGTGAGTGATCTGGCTCCCAACTTCGAGTTTGACGCGTGCTCGGGCAAATGGCACGAGTAGGCACCGAAATGCATGGGGCATTAGCTCAGTTGGTAGAGCGTCTCGTTCGCAATGAGAAGGTCAGCGGTTCGAATCCGCTATGCTCCACTTTCGTCGTCTCTTGAAATTTTTGCATCATTTGAATGCGCATGGTGCCGGGAACAGGACTCGAACCTGCACACCTTGCGATACCAGATCCTAAGTCTGGCGCGTCTACCAATTCCGCCATCCCGGCTGATGCGGCTATCATACCGGCTGGTTGCGGCGCGGGCAAGGCATCAATCAGCTGACGGACGCGCTTCTTTTAATCGGTCGGAAAGAGCCTGCGGGCGAGCCTGGCGGGGTCCTTTGGCGCGGCATTGCTTGCCCAAGAAATTTCGAGAACTTGGAATTTTCCGCCGAGTTGTGCTGGGTGGGTGAGGGTTTGGAATTGGCGGATTTCGGATGCATCGGGGCTTCCGTCGCGGTGGGTGAGCCAGTCGCGCGCGAGCTCGGTGAGCCATGCACCTTGGTTGTGAAATTCGATGGGCTTCCCACCGAGCTTCATCGCTGCTTTGGCAACTGCGGTGAAATCGACATGCGCGGTGATGTCCTTGTCGCCGGGATCGGACAGAGGGTCGTCGCCTGCTCGGTGATGAGAAAAAGTTCGGAGCGTGCCTGCCTTGCGCAGCGGATGGTGGAGGTCGGTAGCAGCAAAACCGTAATCGATCCAGATCATCAAGGCGTCGTTGAGAGCGGCGTGAAGTGGTTTTAGAAAATCGGCAAAGTTGAGGCGAATTTCTGCACGATGACCGTCGGCGAAATGCTCTCCGAGCAGTGAGAGTTCGGCTATCAATGCTGGATTCTCGATGGCTTTGAGCGCCCATGTCAGTGAGTCGCCGTCGCGGTCGACATAACATTCGAGCCACGATGATTCGTGGCGCTCGACAAGGTGAAAGGGCAGGGCGTCGAGCACTTCATTGCCAAAGGCGATGCCGGGCAGACGATCCTCAGCAAGCTCGATTGGATTTTTGACATGGCGGATGTTTTCGAAGTTCGAGAGTTTGGCAACTTGGGCGGTACGCAGTTGGTCGAGAGGTTCGGCGATCGCGTATTCGAGCGCAGTTGATGCGGTTGGGGAAATCGCGTGAATGGCATTAAGAATGTCAAAAGCAAGTGTACCATCGTGGGCGCCGGATTCGATGATGCGCCATCGTGGGGGTTCACCAATTTCGCGCCAGTGTTGAAGGAAGCGGCGCGCTAGCAACTCACCGAAGAGCGGACCTGTGCTGACGCTGGTGAAAAAATCGCCTTGGCGGCCAATCTGCCGGGTTTCGCGGGCGTAATATCCGAGCGAAGGTTCGTAGAGCGCCAGCTCCATGAATGCGGCAAAATCAAGAGGCCCATGCGCGTCGATTTGGCGAAAGATTTTCTCCTTCAAGGAAGGGATTGCGGCGTCATTCCCGATCGGATAAGCCTGTGGGTGTCTCCGACCCTCCGGGCGCGGTGATTGAGATGAATCGGGCATGGCGGCTACCTCAAAAATGAACCACAGGAAGAACTCGCCTAAGCGTTTCTACAAGCGCAAAGCGATTTGGTTGCTGATGTTTTTGGGTCTGATTGCTGCCCTAGTCGCTGGATTTTTTGCCAACACCTACACGAGAGAGTATCGCTTGCGTGCGGCGGGTTATGATCTCGAGAGGATCAATGACCTCGAAATACCGAGTTTGATTCTTGACCGCAACGGTCGTGAGATTGGGCGCTTTTTTGTGCAAAACCGCAGCATTGTTTCGATCGATCAGGTGCCGCAGGTATTTATCAACGCCCTCATGGCTGGTGAGGACTCACGCTTCGAATTGCACGGCGGTGTTGACTGGATTGGAATTTTGAGGGCCCTCAAGTTCAACGCGCAGGGCGCGACACAAGGTGCCAGCACGATCACGCAACAACTGGCAAGAAATGCTTACAGCCTTAAGGAGGAGGCTTTGTTGCGAAAGGAATCAACGATCCAGCGCAAGCTCGTCGAGGCGTTTTTGGCGATGCGCATTGAGAAAAAATATTCAAAGCGGCAGATCCTTGAGTTTTATCTCAACCGCATTTATTTCGGCAGCGGTTTTTACGGCATCCGATCCGCTTCGCTTGGCTATTACGGCAAGGAGCCGATGGATTTGAAGGCTGAGGAGTGCGCGTCGTTGGTCACGCTGATCAAGCACCCGAATCGTCGCTCGCCCTTGAACAACCCAGGCATCAACCTCGATGGTCGTAACTATGTGCTTATGCGCATGAATGAGGAGGGCATGATTTCCGACGAAGAATACGAGGTCATGGTGCGCACTCCGCTGGGGTTGAATCCCAAGCCATTACGACGCGGGACCTCCCACCTTTATGAGCGCGTAGCCGATGCGGTGGGTGCGGCTTTGGGTGAGGATGCCTTGTCATCGGGCGGCTTCACCGTGCACACGACGATTTTGGCCGAGGCTCAGCGCGCGGCCGAGTCCGAGCTGCGCGAAAGTTTGCTGCGTGCCGAGTCGAGGCCGGGCTACGCGCACGAGAAGCATGACCCGCAAAGAAAGCTCACTGAAAAGCCCGTGAACTTTTTGCAAGGCGCGGCATTGATGATCGATCACGAAACGGGCGAAGTGCTTGCCCATGTGGGTGGTCGTGATTATGCACAGGTGCCGTATGACTTCATCGAGTTGGGCAAACGGCCTCTTGGGACAGCTTTTTTCCCCTTCATTTACGCAGCTGGATTTGAAAACGGAATGACGCCAGTGACCATGACCGAGGATGATCCGATGGACAACCGATCGGTGATGGTCGGTGGTCGCGAAGGAATTCTCGGCGAGTGGGGAATGGAAGTTGCTTCGCCAGTGTACGAGGGAAGGGTCACGCTGCGTCGCGCGTTCGAGCAATCGAAGATCGCGGCGACAGTGAGATTGACCGATCGGATCGGGCTGAAGCGGGTGGTCGACAAGGCGGTTGATTTTGGTTTTCCGATTGGTAAGGCGGAGTTGTTGCCACGGATTGGTGTTGGCTTTGAAGAGGCTTCGCTCAAGCAGGCCGTGCGCGCCATTTCAGCATTTCCGCGCGGCGGAAAATTGACTCCCAAGGACTTGGTCTATATCGATCGCGTTGAGAACCCCAAGGGTCAGACCATTTACCGTAGGCCACGCCCGAAAATGGACAAGACAGCTGCGGTGATCGATCCAGCAACCGCGTGGCAGATTCACAGCATGATGGCTGGTTCGCTTTATCGCGGGTCGTCGAAGGGAATCTTGGATGGCTTGGTCGAGAAGCCATTCCAGGGCGCGGGCAAAGGTGGCACGACGCACGACTTTGGTGATTGCTGGTTCATGGGATACAATGCTCGTGTGAGCTGTGCTGTTTGGACGGGATTTTTAAAACCTGGCAACGGCGCGATTTATTCCGGAGCCTTCAGTCGTGATTTGGCGATGCCCGTATGGCGGTCGGCAATGAATGCCGCTACGCCGTATTTTGGTGGAGGAAAAATCGAAATGCCTGCCAATGTCGTCGAGCTGCCGGTGTGCACCAGCTCTGGTGAACGCGCCACGCAGTTTTGTCACGAGTATGCGGAGGATCCTGCAACGGGGGTCGTCAAATCTCACTCGACGGCGGTGGGTGAATACTTCCGCGCGGGCACTGACAAATTTTCGTATTGCTCGCAGCATTCAGGAGCGGGGGCGGACATCGTTTCACCGGAAAATGCGATTTTGAATTTGCCAGCACTCGATGCCGTGCCGCTGAGATCCAAGGCGCCGGTTTTGCTGGGCGATGATCCCTACCACACGGAGGTTCCGGGCATCGCCGCATCCGGTCAAAATCCAAGCATCCTCAGAAGGCGCACCACCAATGTGCTCGACAGCCTGGATCTTGGCGAAGTGGAAGAAAGCATTCCCTTGCGTGCGCCGAGGCGTTTGCAGATCGAAGACGAGTGACTTGCTCGCCAGAGCATCAATCGTAGCCGGAGAGGCGAAGGTTGAGCACGATTGAGCGACGAAGAGCGCGCATCACATCGGCCAGAGTGCGGTGGGACGCGCATGTGGCAGCGCACTGCGGGTCGTTGTGGTAATAACGACTGACATAGCGACCGATTTCGCCGTACAGCGATCGCATTTGAGTTTTAAGCGAACCAATCTCCGAGTGCAGCAATGACAGTTGTTTGTTGCACTCGCCAATGACCTGGAATGAATCCGATGCCTTGATGCGTCGGTCCTGACGGATGTTTTTGAGTTCCTGATCGATCGCGTCGAGTTCGGCATCCCCCTGCTCGATTTTCTCGCCGATCTTGATGCGTTGGTTTTTCAGCTCGGTGAATTTGTTTTTGAGTTCATCGAGTCGTTTTTGCACCGCTTGGATCTCATCCTGATGCTCTTCCGGATGTGATGACTCTTGATTGAGTACCTCGAGCTTCATCTTGAGTCCGACATAGACACGGCGGACATCGCGGCCTTGGGCGACGATCTGGTCGCGCTGACTGGCAAGAGTTTCCAGCACTTTGAGTTTTTCGGTGCGTTGATCGAGCAGCTCGTGGTTGGTCTCTGGCGTGACTTCGAGAATGTGGGCGCGCTCTTCGTGGGCGGCGGCGAGCTTGCTTTCCGCCTCATCGATTTTTTCCTGAACCGCATCGTGTTCCTTTTTCAATTTGCGTAGGTTCCAGTACTCGACCGAGAGGTTTTCGATATCCTTGCAGTTTTCCCAAATTGAATAACCAAGGAATGCTTCCGCATCACGGAGCAGGTGCATTTCCCTTGCGGCATCACCCATGCGTTGGGATTTGCGCGCCAAGCCGAAAGCCTGAGCGACGCGAGCAATGAGGTAGCGGGTGGTGGTCATGGGAAATTAAACAGACATTTTCTTTTGGATCGCCTCGATGACGGTGAAGTCCTCAAGAGTGGTGATGTTGCCCGAAACCTTGCCGGTCGTCACGAGTTCTTTGAGCAGGCGGCGCATGATTTTGCCCGAGCGGGTTTTGGGGAGACCCGGAGCAAAGTGGAGGTCGTCGGGTTTGGCGATCGCGCCGATGACTTTGCCGACATGGTTGCGGAGCTCATTGCGAAGTTCGGGGGACTCCGTGTAATTGCCCTTGAGTGTGACAAAGGCGGCAACGGCTTGGCCTTTCATTTCATCGGGACGACCGATGACCGCGGCCTCAGCCACGGCGGGGTGAGCAACGAGGGCGCTTTCGATTTCGGCGGTGCCAAG
>JBEEOX010000048.1:0-9066 GCA_041191425.1 Verrucomicrobiota bacterium
TCGCGGCCGACGACATGCGGCAAAGAGTCGAGCACCTCGAAATCAAGTGGGTCGGCGACTGCGACGGTGAGCGTGAGCCCATCATCTTCAACGGGGATCACGCGGTATCGCCTCGCGGTTTCTTCGCTGATCGTTTCGGTGATGCCCGGATGGAAATTGATTTCCGAGAGCCGCACAAATCCGATTGCCGCGTTGGCGGCCAGAGTTTGGGCGATTTGCTCTTGGGTCAGCGCGGTTTGGGCGAGAATTTGCTCGATGATGGATTCGCCGATGGAAATTTTTTCGCGCGCTGCAGCCACTTCATCGGTGCTCACCAGTCCGGCTTCGACAAGCAATTCGGTAAGATATTCTTCGTTGGAAAACACTGGAGGAAAATGCGTCTGGTGGTGGATTTTGAAGCGGGCAAGCGTAGCACCTCGATTGAGGCGGCGCAACTCGCGGAGAGTGGTTCTTTCGCCCCCCGCTTGTCAACCGGTCAGATTTGAGCTTGCCGGATATTTTTCCCGGCTGGCATCGACGGGCTTCAGTCCTTGTCATGGATCATGCACGCATCGGCAGTGACCCGTGATTGACAGTACCCGTACGAGGAGTTCCTTATCGTTTTCGTTGAAAGACCACTCGGAAACATTGATCGAACTCGCGCTTGCCGAGGATCTCGGTGACGGCGATGTCACTTCGCAGTACTTCATACCCGCTGACCGCCGGGCGCGGGCATTTGTCACGGCGCGGCGCGATGGCGTGATTTCTGGCATCGAGCTCGCGGCGCGGGTCTTTGAAAAGGTCGATTCAAACCTTGAAGTGGAAATTTTGATCGAGGACGGCAGTCGTGTGAGCGCGGGAGCCTTGCTGCTTCGCGTTGAGGGTTCGGCGCGGTCGATTCTTGGCGCCGAACGCACGGCGCTCAATTTTGTGCAAAGGCTTAGCGGAGTTGCCACGCTCACCGCGCGATACGTTGATGCGATCAAGGGCGCGAAAGCGCGCATCCTCGACACGCGCAAAACCACGCCAGGCTATCGCTTGCTCGAAAAGAAAGCGGTGGTCGACGGCGGCGGTCACAATCACCGCATGAACCTGCACGACCGCGCGATGGTGAAGGACAACCACCTCGTCACCGAAGGTGGCGTTGCGGCGATTCAGGCGGCAATTCACAAATTGAAAAATGAAAGGCCGAGCGTCGAGGTCGAGCTTGAGGCCGACCATCTCGACCAAGTGCGCGAATTCCTCGCGCTCGATGGCGTGGATCACATCCTGCTCGACAATATGAGTCTCGACGAATTGCGCGAAGCGGTAGCGATGCGCGGCGAGCGCACGCTGCCGATGTTTGAGGCAAGCGGCGGCGTGACGCTGGAAACGATTCGCGACATTGCGGCGACTGGCATCGATTTCATTTCGGTTGGCGCGCTCACCCATTCGGCGCCGGCGCTCGACATCGGATTGGATTTCACGCCGCTGGAAATTTCCTGATCCCGATGGCACACGACCTTACAAGCGCGGCGGCGGGATTCCCTGATCCCTTCCATTTGCGCGTCTTGGAATCGGCGGGCTCGACTAATGACGAGTTGCGCGTCCTCGCCGAAGCCTCGGCACCGCCCGGGCTTGTACTGCTCGCGCTCGAACAGACGGCAGGTCGCGGACGTCGCGGTGCGCGATGGGTCGCATCACCCGGCGAGTCGCTCACTTTTTCGATTTTGCTTCGCCCCAGCGAACCCAAGGCACTTTGGCCGCGCCTCGCGCTCGCGGCTGGCCTTGCAGTCGCCGAAGCAGTCGAGTCGTTTGGTCCCGCGGCAGGCATCAAGTGGCCGAACGATGTCTGGATCGGCTCGCGCAAAGTCGCTGGCATATTGGTTGAGGCCGGCGCGGATTTCGCCATTGTAGGCATTGGCCTGAATGTGAACACCACGCGCTTTCCCGACGAAGTCGCCGACATCGCTAGTTCGCTTGCGATGGAAACTGGCGTTATCCACTCGCGCGGCGAGGTACTCGCAGCGATCATCCGCCGCTTCGCAATTCGCGCGCAACAAATCGATGCCGATTTCTCCGCGCTCATGGATCAGGTCCGCCAACGCTGTGTGCTCAGCGGAAAAACCGTGCAGCTTGTCACGCCCGCTGGCCCTCGCGTCGGGCTTGTCGATGGACTCTCTCACGCGGGCGAGCTCATCTTTCGCAGCTCAAGTGGCACCGAACATCTCATCCAAGCCGACGAGATCCGCATCGTTTCGTCGTCTGAACAAAATTCCATTTCGCTGCCGCTCACTGAATCGCCTCTGTCATGATGAAACGCGCGCTTACATTTGGCCTCGCCTGCCTTTTATTGCTTTCGTGCGCGACAAAGGAGCCTGATGACAAACCCAAGGCCGAGCCACCGAAGCTGGTTGGCCGCATCGCTTCGATCCCGCCCGACAGACGCTTTGTGTTGATCAAAAGATTTGGTGAATGGAATGCCGAGCCAGGCGCCATCCTCACCACCCGTGGGGCCGACCAGCGCAGCGCCAACCTGCTCGTCACCGGCGAGGCCCTCGGCGAGTTTGCCGCCGCCGACCTGCAATCGGGTCAGGTCGAGCTCAGCGATGCGGTTTATTCACAACATATCCCCAAGCCGCCGCCCACCAGCGAGCCGCCCGTCGAGGCCTCGACGCCGGAAACCCCGCCAGCTGAAGATGTAAAAAATCCTCAAAAAACCTCGGATTAGCGTTATTTTTTGAAAAATATTTCGCATTTACGGAATTATTTTCTTCCAAGACCTCTCGGAAAGCCGTAATTTTCAAAAGTCCCACGACGCGTGGGGTCCCCGCCGCACTCCTTGTCCCGAAGGAGCAGGCAGGTCCATAGCGCCTCCGGCCTCGTGCCCAGCGCCAGGTCCTCGCCGCGCAGCGCCATGCGTCATCCTGTCCCCAAATGAATCCAACAACCAGCCAACATGAAATCCACGAACGCCACGGGCGCTTCGGTCAAGGCCGATGCCGACCGTCTCGCTGACTTTGTCCTGTTCACGCAGCGCAGCTGCATCCTGAACCTCTCGACCGAGCTGAACAAAGGAAACATCTCGTTTTCCCAGTTCTTTCTTCTGACCTATCTCTCCAGTGAGGAGTATCTGACGATGTCCGACATCGCGAAGAAGATGGGTCACTCAACTGCCGCCGCCACCGGCTTGGTCGACCGACTTGAAAAGCTTTCTTATGTCGAGCGCACGCACGCTGCCGAAGATCGCCGCAAGATCATGGTGCGCATCACCCGCAAGGGCACCGAGCTGGTCTCGAAGATGCGTTCGGAAATTGCTAGCGACCTCGCCAACATCCTTGCCGACCTTGATGAGGATCAGGCCGAAGCGGTCGAGCACACCAAGCGCGCGATCAAGGGCCGCACGATGCACTGAAGCATCGCAACCCATCTCGATTCGCCAGACGCACAATGCCGCTTGGCGAATCCCTTACACCTCCCTTACCCTTCTGTGGTGACGGGGGTGTTTTCGTTTCTCGATCCGATTCATGCGATTCCCGGCATTCGTGCCGCGTGGGTCGAGCGCGTGCCGGGGCTTAAAATCACCGGCGATCGCGATGAAGCGATGCGCCAACTGCGATCATTTCATGAAGCTGAGGTTCATGCATTTGCCGGTGATCGTGCCGATTGGTGGCGCGCCGAACAAGTTCATGGCAATGCGGTGGCGGTAGTGCCGGGTGCTTCGCAAATCATTGCGCCCGATGGCTTGGCCGCCGTGCCCGGGGTCGATGGCTTGATCACGCAGAAAACTGCCGTCGTGCTTGCGATCTATGTCGCCGATTGCGGGGCGGTTTGGCTCGCCGATCGACGCACGGGTGCGATCGGCCTGCTGCATTCGGGCAAAAAAGGCACCGAGCAAAACATCCTCGGGGTCGCGCTTGAGCGCATGGCGGCAGAGTTTGGAACACGCGCGGAAGATGTCACCGCCGTGCTCAGCCCCTGCATTCGTCCGCCGGATTACGAAATCGATTTTGCCGCGCAAATTTCCGTGCAGGCGAGCGAGCTTGGCCTTGGAAATTTCATCGACTGCGGGCTCAACACCGCGGCAGATTTGCAGCGCTTTTATAGCTATCGCAATGAGCTCGGCAAAACCGGGCGCATGATGGCACTCATCGTCAGAGACCCATGAGCATCACCCATCGCATTCAGGCATCGGCCAAGCTCAACCTTTCATTGCGCGTGCTCGGCAAGCGCGACGACGGCTTTCACGAGATTGAGAGCCTGATGGTGCGCTTGCCCAAGCTTGCCGACGAACTCGAGTTTTCCGAGGCCGCGAAATTTTCATTTTCCTGCGACGACTCGAGCGTGCCCGGCGATGAATGCAATTTGGTGATCAAGGCCGTGCGCGCTTTTGAGGCGGCGGCGAAAATCGAATGCCGCTTTGCGGTCCATTTGAAAAAATCGATCCCGCACGGCGCGGGTCTTGGTGGTGGCAGCAGCGATGCTGCGGCAACCTTGCTGGCGCTCGATCAACTACACGACGGCAAACTCGGCACCGCCCGACTCATCGAACTCGCCGCTGGCATCGGCTCGGATGTGCCATTCTTTCTCGGCGACTCCGCTGCGCGCGTGAGCGGTCGCGGCGAACGCATCGAATCGGTTGAGGCGCCGCCCGCGTTGCCGATTATTTTGCTCAAACCATCCTTCGGCGTGCCGACACCTGAAGCCTATCGCCATTGGGCCGATTCGCAGCAAATCCCTAGCATCCGTTACGCGCCGCAAAACATCGACCGACTGGAATTGGTCAACGACCTCGAGCGCCCGGTCTTTGCGAAGCATCGCTTTCTGGCCGAGCTCAAGCAATGGCTGCTCAAGCGCGACGAAGTTCGCGCCGCGCTGCTCTGCGGTTCGGGCTCGACGATTTTTGCCGTCTTGCGCGATGGCGCCGATGCCGTGCAACTCGCCCGCTGTGCGCGCCACGAACTCGACCCTGGTCTCTGGCACTGGGCTGGCATGAGCGCCGGCAAGCCTTCCGCGTGAGGCCGAGAAATTTTCCCGCGCGCCTTGATCCCCGGGGTTTTGCTTTTCAAGCCCTCGCCGCTTGGCCATGGTCCGTGGCCCTTACCCCACGATGTCCGACGACCGCAAGCCCTACCCTTTCCGCGATTTCGAACCCAAATGGCAGGCCCGTTGGGATTCGGAAAAAACCTTCCGCACCGCCGGACCCGGCGACGAAGGCTTCGATCCGGCCAAGCCGAAATACTACGTGCTCGACATGTTTCCCTATCCGAGCGGCGCGGGCCTCCATGTCGGCCACCCGGAGGGCTACACCGCCACCGACATCATCGGCCGCTACAAGCGGATGAACGGCTTCAATGTGCTGCACCCGATGGGCTACGATTCATTCGGCCTGCCCGCCGAGCAGTACGCGATCAAGACCGGCCAGCATCCGGCTGTCACCACCGCGGCCAACATCGAGAACTTCCGCCGTCAACTCAAGTCGCTCGGCTTCGCTTACGATTGGGATCGCGAAATTGCCACGACCGACGCGGAATACGTGCGTTGGACCCAATGGATTTTTCTGCTACTATATTCATCGTACTTTGACGCCGAAAGCAACCGCGCGCGGCCGGTGGCCGAGCTTGAGGCAAAGGGTTGGACGCGAGAGCAGATTGATGCCGAGCGTCTTGCCTATGTCGCCGATACACCGGTCTGGTGGTCGCCCGATCTCGGCACGGTGCTCGCCAATGAGGAGATCGAAGAGTGGAAATCCAAAGGTCATACCGTTGAGCGTCGACCGCTGCGCCAGTGGATGCTGCGCATCACGAAGTACGCTCAGCGACTCATCGACGAACTTGATGGCCTAGATTGGCCGGAAGGCATCAAGTTGCTCCAGAAAAATTGGATCGGCCGCAGTGAAGGGGCCGAGGTGGTTTTTGCCGTTGCCAATAAAGACATCACTGTTTTCACCACGCGCCCCGACACGCTCTTTGGCGCGACCTACATGGTGCTCGCACCGGAACACCCTCTCGTGGCGGAAGTCACCACTCCCGAGCAACAGGCTGCCGTCGAGGCTTACCAGAAAGCTTGCGCATCAAAATCCGACCTCGAGCGCGGCGACCTCAACAAGGACAAGTCTGGCGTTTTCACGGGGGCGTTTGCCATCAACCCGGTAAATGGCGGCGAAATCCCAATCTGGATCGCCGACTATGTGATGATGGGCTATGGCACCGGTGCGATCATGGCCGTGCCCGCACACGACGAGCGCGACTTCGAATTTGCGACGAAGTTTGGTTTGGAAATCAAGGAGGTTGTGGCCGACAATAATGCGGGCGAGCCGCCTGCTCTTCCGTTTTGTGAACACGGCGCTGCGATCAACTCTGGTTTCCTCGACGGACTCGCGACAGCCGATGCCAAGGCAAAGATGATCGACTGGCTTGAAGCGAATGGCAAAGGCAAGCGGCGCGTTCAGTACAAGCTCCGCGATTGGTTGTTTTCGCGTCAGCGTTACTGGGGCGAGCCGTTTCCAATCGTTTGGAAGGACGGACATCATCATGCGATTTCCGATGCAGATCTCCCACTGCTTGCGCCGCCGCTTGATGATTACAAACCCAGCGGTACGCCCGACCCACTGCTCAGCAAGGCGACTGAGTGGGTGAATCTTCCCGATGGCTCGACGCGCGAAACCAACACGATGCCACAATGGGCGGGCTCGTGCTGGTATTACCTTCGCTACTGCGATCCTAGTAATAAGGACCGCTTCATTTCCAAAGATGCCGAGGCATATTGGTCTGGCAAAGGCTCTTCGACGGGCATGGTCGACCTCTATGTCGGCGGCACCGAGCACGCGGTGCTGCACCTTCTCTATGCGCGTTTTTGGCACAAGGTGCTCTTCGACCTCGGCCATGTGAGCACGCCCGAGCCATTCCAAAAACTCGTCAACCAAGGCCTCATCCTCGGCGAGGACGGACAGAAGATGTCGAAGTCGCGCGGCAATGTAGTGAATCCCGACGATGTCGTGCGCGAGTACGGCGCCGATGCCTTGCGGCTTTATGAAATGTTCATGGGTCCACTCGAGCAGGTGAAGCCATGGCAAATGAAAGGCGTCGAAGGAGTCTCGCGATTCCTTGCGCGCGTTTGGCGCATCGCCTTCGAGGAAAGTGATGGCAGTCATCAGGTTTCTTCAAAAATCAAGGATGTCGCCTGCACCGACAAAGAACTCCTGCGCGTCGTTCACGAGACGATCAAGAAAGTCGGCGAAGACATCGAGAAGCTCAGTTTCAACACCGCGATTTCGCAAATGATGATTTGCACCAACGCATTCACGCAGGCCGAGATCGTGCCGCTCAAGGAGTTCATTCAATTCCTCACGGTGTTGAATCCTTTTGCTCCGCATCTCACCGAAGAAATTCACGAACGCGTGGTGATGATCAGCGGGTTCTCTCCATCACTTCTCTCCGAAACCACATGGCCGACCTACGATCCTGCCGCGCTCGTTCGCAACGAGATCGAGATTGTCGTGCAAGTGAACGGCAAACTTCGCGAGCGCCTGACGGTGTCGAAGGATGCTGATGAGGAGGCAGTGAAGTCCCTGGCCTTGCAAAGTCCGAAGGTGCTCGAGCACACGGATGGCAAAACCATTCGCAAGATCATCTTCGTGCCGGGAAAACTGCTCAACATCGTTGCAGCCTAGGAAAATGCCCGTCATGGCGGGTCATCAAATGGCTTGCGGAGTTTTGGCGCTAGCGGTAGTGTGCTAGTTGGATAAACCCAAAAACCATCATGAATGATCATACCGCTAATCATCTCGATGATCAAATCGCCCGTGCTGGCGATCAACTCGACAAGCTCAGCGATGAGCTTCAGGAAATCGGCGAGCCCGCTTCACGCGAACTCGATCGTCGGCTCCATGCACTGAAGGTTGAGTACAAGGCGCTGCAGCGAAACTACGGCGAGTTTCAGCATCGTGATCATGATGGCGCGCTTGCTCTTCAGAAAATCCACATCTTGCTCGATCACATTGAACGCGAGGAATCCTCGCTCGGCCATGAAGCCAGCTTTCTTCACCAGTCAAATCCCTCAAGCATGGAGTTGGCTGTGCGAGCGGGATCCCAAATCGTCGCGCTGTGTCGGCAAGGCAAGCAGCATTTGATTGGCGATCGTCATCCGCTCGGCACATCCGCATTTGTCAACCAAAGCTCGGATGAGATTCATGCGATGGCCAAGCAGCGGGGCTGAACCGCTGCCGCATGCATCATTCTTCCGCGTCCTTGGCCGCTGATTTTTTGGTAGCAGCCTTTTTCGCCGGTCGCGGTGGGAATTCGAAACCGACTTTGCCTTCCTTCACATCGAAGGTCAGGAAAGCATCGAACTTGCGTTTGGTCCGGTTTGAAACAAAGCCCTTGATGAGATCGGTTTTGCCGACAGTCACCAACTTGATTGCCTGTTCGGGCGTGATCTCGTGTTGGAGGATCGACTTGCCGATGCGGATGCCGTTGGGCTCCTTTTTCGTAATGACGTCCGGCAGGTGATAGGCCTTTGCGCTTTGGTAGAGTTTCACGCGGCGGCCGTCGGCGAGATCCACTTCGCCAATGACTTGTTCTTCGGTGAGCTCGGCGGCGGCGTCGTTTTCGCCATTGTCGAAGACGAAGTTGACCTTGAACTTTACATCAAGCTCGAGTCCGGCATCGAAGGGTTTGTTGAACTTGGATTTGAATCCACTGAGCGGCCCGACGAATTTTTTGGTGAACAATTCGATGGCTTCGGCCTCGGTGATCAGACGACCGGCGATGTGCTTCTTGGCTTTGAATTTGCATTCCGGCTGACGGCACTCGTAGGTGGCATCGGTTTGTCGAAGCCCCTTGGCGCCGCAGATCGGGCAAGCAACATTTAGATCCGGGAACGACTGGTTTTTGGCATCATCCGCGCGCTGCTTTGCCTTGCCGACAATTTCTTCCGTGTAAGCGTTGATCTCGCGCATGAAGGTGTCGCGTTCAAGCTCGCCTTGTTCCATGAGGTGCAATTTGTGCTCCCAATCGCCAGTGAGCTTGGGCGAATAAAGCCCTTCGATCTTCATGTCGCGCACCAAATCGATGAGCCGCATGCCGCTGTTGGTGACATGCAAATCAC
>JBEEOX010000049.1:0-9003 GCA_041191425.1 Verrucomicrobiota bacterium
CGAGTTTCGCCTGCTCCTTCTTGCGCTTGAGATAATCGGCGCGACGGCGGCGTTTGATGATTTTGTTTGATTGCTGGCCCATGGTTGGTGGCCATTGGCTAGGGATTCCAGCGACGGGGATCAAGCGCAATTCTTCACAAGTTGTGCAAATGAAATGGTTTCGCATTCGACAGCGATCGATTTGACACCCAAATTCCCCGCCCCATGGCAGGTCTTATCATCGCTCCCCGCGCCCGCATTTTCCACGGTCACGAGTGGGTCTACGCCACCGAAATCCGCAAAACTTTCGGCGAACCTCAGCCCGGTGATGTGGTCACGCTGAAAGACTTTCGCGATCGTCCACTCGGTTCGGCAATTTATAATCCGCAGTCGCAAATCGTGGCCCGACGCTTCTCGCGTCGCCGTCAGGATCTTGATCTTGATTTTTTCACTCGTCGCATCCGCCAAGCGATCGAATACCGCGAGCGCAAGGGCATCGATCCGATGCTTTGCCGCCTCGTCTGGAGCGAATCGGATGGCATCCCTGGGCTCATCGTCGACCGCTACGGCGATCATCTTTCGGTCCAGACGCTCACGTTGGCGATGGATCTGCGCAAAGAATTGATCCGCGATGCCTTGGTCGATCTCCTCAAGCCGAAGTCGATCGTCCTGCGCAACGACTCCCCTTCCCGCAAGGCCGAGGGCATGGAGACCGGGATCGAAATGCTTTACGGCGAAAATCCTGGATCCTTCGTCGTGCGCGCCAATGAACTCGATTTTGAAATCGACCTCTTTGATGGTCAAAAAACCGGACTTTATCTCGATCAACTCCAATCTCACGCCGAGGTTGCCAAACTCGCCAAGGGCAAGCGCGTGCTCGACTGTTTCACCAATCAAGGTGGCTTTGCCCTCGCCTGCGCGAAAGCCGGGGCAGCCAAAGTGACCGCGGTTGATGTCTCTGCCACTGCCTGTGAGGCTGCTCGCCACAATGCTAAAGACAACGGCCTCGATATTGAGGTGATCGAACACAATATCTTCGATTTCCTCAAACACGCCGAGCCGGAGTATGATCTGATCATTCTCGATCCACCGAGTTTCACCCGCAATAAGAAGACCCTCATGGACGCGATGCGCGGCTACAAAGAGATTCACCTTCGCTCGCTCAAGCTGCTCGAAAAAGGCGGCATCCTATCGACCTTCTGCTGCTCGCATCACGCTACGCGTGAGTTGTTTCTCGAAAATCTCGCCGATGCATCGGTCGACGCCAAAAAATCCCTGCGACTCATGCAGGAGCACTCGCAGCGCGCCGATCATCCGATTCTCATCACGATCCCCGAAACCGGCTACCTCAAGGGTTTCACGGTCGAGGTGATCGCGACGCGATGATCAAGGCTCCATCGGATAGGCATTTTCGCCGTGCTCCGAGCGATCGAGTCCTTCGTTTTCCTGCTCGGCATTCACGCGCAAGCCGATGAGGAGTTTCACGACAAGGACGATGATCACCGTCGCGACAGCTGACCAAAGAATGGTCACGCCAAGCGCGCTTGCCTGAATCGTGAGTTGCTCACCGAGGGGCTTCACTAGACCGAGACCACCGAATGAGGCCTGACCAAACACGGCCAGGAGCAAAGTGCCAAGAATGCCGCCGACACCGTGGACGGCGAAGACATCGAGCGAATCGTCGATGCGCATTTTTTCACGGATCAAGCTCACGCTGAAATAGCAGACGACTGCGGAAATCGCGCCAATCGCGATGCCGCCGATCGGTCCGACATCACCCGATGCTGGCGTGACGGTGGCCAACCCAGCGATGAGTCCGGTGACCATGCCGACGAGGCCGCTTTTGCCGTTGCGAATGCGTTCCATGAGCGACCAGACGAGCGCTGCCGAGCAGGCTGAGAGATGTGTGACCAACAGGGTCATGCCGGCATTGGCGCCAGCGGAAAGTTGACTGCCAGCATTGAAACCGAACCATCCGACCCAGAGCATCGCGGCGCCGATGAAGACCATACCGGGATTGTGCGGTGGGTGTGGGTGCTGTGGAAATCCACGACGCTTGCCGAGCATCATTGCCATCACAAGGGCTGTCGTGCCAGCGGTGGCGTGAACGACAATGCCGCCCGCAAGATCCTTCACGCCCATGTCAAAGGCCCAACCGCCACCCCAGACCCAATGGCAGACGGGCGCGTAGACCAAGGCCAACCACAGTGCCGAAAACAAAACAATCGCGCCAAATTTCATCCGTTCAACGACCGCGCCGACATAGAGCCCCGGCGTGATGATCGCGAAGGTCATTTGAAACATCATGAAGACAGCCTCGGGAATCGTCGTGTTGGGCGCAGCCTGCATTAAGGCATCTGGTTTTAAGAAGCTGAGTTTTAAGAAGCTGAGATCGAATGTGCCGATCCATCCCCCATCACCCTTGAATGCAAGGCTGTAGAGTCCACCTATCCACAGAAGGGATGCCACGCAGCCAATCGCCGTGCACTGGGCCATAACCGAGAGGACATTGCGACCGCGAACAAGGCCGCCATAAAACAGCGCGAGACCGGGCATGGTCATGAACAGCACGAGCGCTGTGGAGGTCAGAATCCACGCGGTGTTGGCGCTGTCGATGGGAGTGCTCGCTTCCGCCGCGCTGACGATCTGCGTGCCAAGCGCGAGTGCGCACAAAACGATGAATGGGTGTTTGTTCATGGGTTGGATGCGCAAAACTATGGGTAAGGCTCAGGCTTTGTCATGAAGGAAATTCAACATTTCTTGTCTCATTTCCTTGCCGCTTGAATACCCAAACAATCCAAGCTTGAATCCGCCACGCCACCTAATGTCCATGGATTACTCGACCCTCATCGCCAAGAACCGCAGCCGATTTGGCGAGCTTGAGGATGCCGTGGGCGACCCTGATTTGTTCTCCGATCCGAAGCGGGCGCGGGAAATTTTGCGTGAGCACCGCAGGATCAAGGAAACGCTTGAGCTGTGGGATCGTTTGGAGTCGGCCAATAAGCAGCTTGCCGAGAATCAGGAATTGGCGAAGACCGACGACGAGGAAATTTCCGCGATGGCCAGCGAGGAAATCCCTGGGCTCGAGGCATCGATCGAAAAACTTTCCGAAGAAATCCAATACGCGCTCTTGCCTGCCGATCCGAATGAAGATCGCGATGCCTTGATTGAAATCCGCGCCGGTGCTGGTGGTGACGAGGCTTCATTGTTTGCCGCGGAGTTGATGCGTGCCTATCAACGCTATGCCGATCTTCGTGGATGGAAATGCGAGCACCTCGAGAGCAGTCCTTCTGAAGTGGGCGGATTTAAGGAAGTGATTCTAAAAATCACCGGCGATGGAGTTTTTCGATTCATGAAATACGAATCCGGCGTTCATCGCGTGCAACGCGTGCCCGCCACCGAAACGCAAGGCCGCGTGCACACATCGACGATCACGGTCGCAGTGCTGCCCGAGGCCGAAGAGGTCGATGTCGAGATCAAGCCCGATGATCTCCGCATCGAAGTTTGCCGCGCGGGCGGTGCCGGCGGTCAACACGTGAACCGCACGGAATCGGCCGTGCAAATATTCCACCTTCCCACCGGCATCTATGTTCGCTGTGAGGAAGGCCGATCGCAAATCAAAAACAAAGAACTCGCTCTCCAGATCCTTCGCTCGAAGCTCTACGAGCAAAAACTCCAGGATCAGCAACAAGCCTATTCATCGCATCGTCGATCGCTCATCGGGTCGGGCGATCGCTCGGAAAAAATTCGCACCTACAACTTTCCGCAATCGCGTGTCACGGATCATCGCATCGGCCTCACTACCCACAACCTCACCGGCGTGATGGCGGGAGATTTTTCCGAACTCACCGCCGGATTGCAAAAAGCCGAAATGGCCGAGCGACTGGCCGAAGCTGGAATGTGAACAAACCACTCAATCACCATGTCGATATTTGAAAGAGCCAAGGAAGTGGCGCTCATCCAATCCGCCGGATCGGTGATGGGATGGGACCAAGAAACCTACATGCCAGCGCATGCGGCCGATCATCGGGCCAAACAACTCTCATGGCTGGCAGCGCGCGCTCATGAAATGTCGACTTCGGATGCGTGGCAGCGCGATCTTGAAAACGCGGAGAACAACGACGACCGCAAGGATGACAAACTCACCGCGAATTTGCGCGAGATGCGTCGACAGTTTGAACGCGCAACCAAATTGCCAACCGATCTGGTCGCCCGCGAATCATCGGTCAGTTCATTGGCCAAGCACGCTTGGGCGGAAGCTCGTCAAAAATCCGATTTCCAAACCTTTGCGCCCCACCTCGAAGAGCTTCTGAACATCGCACGGGAGAAGGCCGAATTATGGGGTTATGTCGATGAACCCTACGATGCCTTGCTCGAAGAATACGAGCGCGGGACCTCGACCGCCGCCGTTGCCGATTTGTTTGATCAACTTCGCGCCGAAATCCGTACGGTTGCCGCTAAGGCGGTTGAAAAATCAAAACAAAATCCGACAAACCTGCCGGCTGGTCCCTACCCGATCGCCGCACAACAAAATCTCAATCAACAAATTGCCGAATCGATCGGTTTTGATTTCTCCGCAGGTCGCATCGACACGACCACCCATCCATTTTGCACAACGCTTGGCCCTCACGATGTGCGCCTCACGACCCGCTATGACGAAAACGATTTCACATCGTCGCTTTTTGGTATCCTGCACGAGGCGGGTCATGGTCTCTACGAGCAAGGTCTGCCTTCCGAGGATTTCGGTTTGCCATCAGGCTCAGCTGTCTCGATCGGCGTTCACGAATCCCAATCACGGCTCTGGGAAAATCATGTAGGACGATCAGAAATTTTTTGGGAAAAATGGTATCCGGTCGCGCAGAAACATTTCCCGCAGCTCGAGAAATTTCCGCTCGCTGATTTTCTCCGCTATATCCGCAGCGCGGAATTTTCGCCCATTCGCGTTGAAGCCGATGAGGCCACCTACGATCTTCATGTGATCCTACGTTTTGGCATCGAACGCCGAATGCTCAATGGCAGTTTGCGTGTGAGCGAAGTGCCCGAGGCTTGGAACACGGAGTTTCAGGACTTGTTCGGGTTTGCTCCGAAAAACGATCGCGAGGGTTGTTTGCAGGACATTCACTGGTCGATGGGAGGACTCGGGTATTTCCCCACCTACACCCTCGGCAACCTCAATGCAGCTCAGCTGTTTGCCAGCGCCGGAAAAATTCCGAGCATCGCTCAAGCACTCACTCATGCCGATTATGCCCCCCTGCTCGCTTGGTTGCGCGAGAAGGTTCATGCTTATGGCGCAACACTTGATCCTCGCGAACTGATCCTCAAAGCGACAGGCTCTGAGCCTTCATCCGCGGATTACATCCGACACCTCACCCTTCGATATCTCTGAAACATGAAAAAAGGAATTTTCATCATCATCGAAGGCATCGACGGCACTGGCAAGTCGACCCAATCCAAACGCCTTGCCGAGTGGTTTCGCGCGCAAGGACGCGAAGTAGTCTTGAGCCGAGAACCCACCGATGGTCCATGGGGCAAAAAACTTCGCGAATCGGCGACCACAGGTAGGTTGTCGCCTGACGAAGAGCTCGAGTGTTTTCTCAATGACCGCCGCGAGCATGTGGAAACAAAGATCAAGCCCGCATTGGCCGAAGGCAAAGTGGTGATCCTCGATCGCTATTATTTCTCAACCATGGCTTACCAAGGTGCACGCGGATTTGATCCAGTTCAGATTCGTCAGCGAAATGAGGAATTTGCCCCCAAACCCGACCTCTTGCTCATTCTCGATCTCAGCGTCGAGTCGGCTCACAAGCGCATCGGTTCGCGCGGCGACACTGTCAATGAATTCGAGCAACTTGAAACACTCACCCGCTGCCGCGAAATTTTTCTCTCCATTCGCGATGAGTCATTTGCTCGGGTGATCGATGCCGAGCCATCGCTCGATGTGGTCAGTGCGGACATTCTCTCAGTAGTGACTGCGGCTTTTCCCGATGTGTAAGCATGTTGGCTTTGCGCATGAATGATCAGCGATTTTCGCAAGGATCACAGTTTGCGATTGGTGCATTTTGAGCCGATGGTGGAAGTCTTGAAAACTTCAACCAACATGATCTCTTCATCGCATCAAGATGCCCGTGCTTCAAATCTGCTATCCCGCTTGAGCGATGATGTTTCACTCTTGCGCCAGGACATCCGCAACTTGGTTTCTCACACCGCGCGCCAGACCGTGGCGGGTGGTGCGCGAGAGATCGCGGAAAATGCCCGAAACAAAATCGCCGCGGGCCGGGCTTATTCTGCCGAGCAAATGAGAGTCTTGGGCGAACAGATGAAACAACACCCTGCCGCATGGCTTGGCGGCGCGGCTGCCGTGGGCTTGATCAGCGCCGGTGCTTTTTGGCTTTTGCGCGAAAACAGCGCGAGCAATCCACCAAAGGCTTCGTGAATCACTCTGCCCACTCAGGTCGCTCGGCTTCGAACTCCATCTTTTCGCCCGTTCTTGGGTGACAAATCGAAAGTTGCCACGAATGAAGTTGCATCACCGCGGACTCAGGATCGAGCGTCTGCGTGTCGCCAATGCCATGATTCGCTAGGTAAGCCGGATCTCCAACGACTGAAAAGCCGAGGTGCCACAGGTGAATCCGAATTTGATTCGTGCGACCGGTGTTGAGAGTGGCCTCGAGCAATGAAGTGCCGTCGGCGCGTCTTTCGAGGACGCGAAAATCGGTGCTGGATGGTTGACCTTCCGCTTCGTCGATGCGGTGCGTGCCGAGTTGATCGGGCTCGGCTGAAATTGGCGCGTTGCATGAAAAATGGTCATCGGGCGGGTGACCAACAACGCCGACGAGGTAGCGTTTGACCACAGTTTCGTCGATGAATTGGCGCTGCAAAACTCGGCAAAAATGCCTCGTCCGGGCAAACAAGACGAGACCGCTCGTATTGGAGTCGAGTCGATGGACTGGACGCGGCACATGAGGAGCGCAGGCAAGATTGAGCAAATTCTGAAGCGTGTTGCGGTGGTATCGGCCACTCGCATGCATCGGTAATGGAGCTGGCTTGTTCACAAGCATCAGCGCTTCATCGAGATGTAAGATGCGGATGTCGGTCGCGACATCAGGTTCGGCTTGCGGCAGAAAAATTTGCAGAATTCGCTCCCCTGCGCGAACCACATGATCTTTGCCACGGGTATTGCCACCGTAATTCACGAAGCGTCCCGCGTCGCAGCGTGCTTCCCACTCGCTTCGCTCAATCTGCGGAAACAAGATCGTCAGTGCATCGAGAAGCGTGTGGCGATCCAGCGCTGCGGGGATGTTCACGGGTCTACGGTTTTCCTGTGCGACTGATCCGGGCAAAGGCGAGCTAACCTTCCTTAGTTGATTCTCCAAAGCTTCGATTTCCTCGGCCATGCGTTGTGGCTCGCTTTTGTGGCAATAAGGGCAGCTTTTTCCCTGCACGAAGCGTGGATCTTCCTGATCATGATCATCAAGCGGTGCGAGGCAGGCGTAACAAACCGCGTGACCCGACTCGCGCAGGGCGGGATCGACTCCGACTCTTTGATCAAAGACGAAACAATCCCCGTCGTAATGCTCGCCGCCGCATTCCTCGAAGTATTTCAGAATGCCACCATCGAGTTGGTGAATCTCCTTGAAGCCTTCCATCTCCATGAATGGCCCGGCTTTTTCGCAGCGAATGCCGCCAGTGCAAAACATCACGATCGGCTGATTTTTCAGCTCTTCGGGAAGTTGACGAACGGCGTCGGGAAACTCCTTGAAAGTGCGGATCTTTGGATCGATCGCTCCCTTGAAAGTGCCGAGCTTGACCTCGTAATCATTGCGCGTGTCGAGCAAGGTCACAGACCTTCCTTCATCGAGCCAGCGTTTGAGTTCCTTCGGCGAAAGTTTCGGCGAGGTGTATGTTCCTGGACGCACGCCATCGACACCGAAGGAGATGATCTCTTTCTTGATCCTTACCAGCATGCGGTTGAAGGGCTGGTGATCGCTGATGCTGACTTTGGGAGTGAGTTTTTCCAGACCTTGAATCGCGCGCAGCCGGCTCAACAAGCGATCGATCATTTCCTCAGCTCCGGCGACGAAGAGGTTGATCCCCTCGGTGCTGAGCAAAATCGTGCCTTTCAAATTCCATGATTTGCAGCTGGCTTGTAGCTCTTCCCTCAAGTCCTTGAGTCCGCTTAGCTCGGCAAAGCAATAGGTCGAGATGTTGGTGACGACTGGCACGGCGGGAAAAACAGCATGGCGGCACTGAAATCGCAAGCCTGCACCTTGTGTGCATTCGGACTGGCTTGATGATTGAGCGGACTGTGCAAGGATTCGTGCATGGCATGGTGCGCGCTCGGTGACTCCGCATGGCTTTTTGTGGTCACGGCAGGCGAGGCGTCAGAGAGGTTTGAAAAAATTCAATCCATGCGTCGCCATCTTGAATCAGCGCGCATCCCCCAGGCTCGCGATCTTGTTTCGTCTTTTGATAGCTTGGCGGTGCATTTTGATCCGTCTGATGGCGATGCGGTCATGGAATGGATTAAGGTCATCGAAATGCCTGCCAAAGGCGATGGTTGGCAATCCAGCGCTCACACGCATGAAGTTCCAGTGCGATACGGCAACGAGCTCAGTGAGGTCGCTAGCCAGCTTGGCTTTTCCGTGGATGAGGTCATACGACTCCATAGTGGTGCGACTTACACCGTGGCAGCGATCGGATTTTCACCGGGATTTCCTTACTTGATCGGTCTGCCGCATGAGCTTCGACTTCCACGCTTGGCTACCCCAAGACCCGTTAGTGGCGGATCAGTCGCCATCGCGGGCGATCAGGCAGGTATTTATCCGTTCGATTCGCAAGGCGGATGGCATGTGATCGGCCAGACATCGATCAACCTTTTCGATCCGCAAAAAAATTCTCCCGCTTTGCTGTCTCCCGGGGATCGGGTGAAATTCACAGCTGTCGAAGAATTGCCGTCACGCATCACCAGTTCAGAGACGCCTTCATCGGTTGATCTTGGCGTGATCGAAATCATCGAAGCCGGGC
>JBEEOX010000050.1:0-8883 GCA_041191425.1 Verrucomicrobiota bacterium
TTACGGTGGCGAGCGCCGCGGTGGCGGTGGTGGCTACAAGGGTGGCGGTGGCTACAAAGGTGGTGGCGGCGGTGGCTACGGCGGAGATCGCCGTGGTGGAGGTGGTTACAAAGGCGGTGGCGGCTACAAAGGTGGCGGCGGCGGCGACTGGTAATCAACCAACTCACTCATTTTTTACCCAACACCCGGTTTCCTCAGAGGCCGGGTGTTTTTTTATCCATGCGATGCGCTGAATCGCGGTAAGAGATTTTGACGAGCAAATTCACCTTTCACCGCCGCACACAAAAAACCGGAAACCCGCGTGGGCGGATTTCCGGTGATTGAAAGATGGGATACACCGCGGTGAAGCGGTCAGCAACCGATCAGGACTTGTAGCGGAGGCGCTTCTTGTGGCGGTTCTGCTTCATGCGCTTCTTGCGCTTGTGCTTGTTGATCTTGGTTTTACGGCGTTTCTTGATGGAGCCCATGGCGTTTACTGTCGGTGTTATGTTACGGTGAGAAAATCAGGGAACGATTTTGTTGAGCGGGTATTCGATGATGCCCTCGGCGCCGAGGCGCTTGAGCTCGGGGATAATGTCCCGAACGACGATTTCGTCAATCACCGTCTCAACCGCCACCCAATCGGGTTCGGAGAGCTGCGAAACGGTGGGTCGACGCAACGAGGGAAGCTTTTCAAGCAACTCCTTGAGGCGGTCGGCGGGCAGATTCATCTTGAGCCCGACCTTGCCACGAGCGCCCAGCGCAGCCTTGAGCAGCAACGCGATGCGGTCCATTTTCTCGCGTTTCCACGGATCGGCGGCCGCAATGGGGTTGGCATAAAAGTGCGGAAACGAGGTCAGCAGCGTGTCGACGATGCGCAGGCGGTTGGCCTTGATCGATGATCCAGTCTCGGTGACATCAACGATGGCGTCGACGAGGTCCGGCACCTTCACCTCGGTCGCGCCCCAGGAAAATTCGACCTCAGCATTGATCCCGCGCTCGCGCAGGTAGCGCTTGGTGATCCCCACCCCTTCGGTCGCGATGCGCTTGCCTTCCAGATCCTCGGGTTTGCGGATCGGCGAATCCTCGGGAACGACCAAGACCCAGCGCGTCGGCAGCGAGCTGGCCCGCGAATAAGGCAACTCGGCCAGATCGAGCAACTCGACCTCGTTTTCGTAAGCCCAGTCGTGGCCGGTGATGCCGCAATCAATAAAACCCTGACCCAGATAACGCCCGATTTCTTGCGCGCGGATCATGTAGAGATCGAGCTCCGGGTCATTCGACCCAGGACGCAGCCCACGCGACGACACATACACCTCATAGCCAGCCTTGGCGAGAAGCTCGATAGTCGGCTCCTGCAGGCTGCCTTTGGGGATCGCAACTTTGAGTGTACGGGTCGTGTCGGACATCAGGGGGCGGGCGTTTTACCCGCGAAATGGTGGGAATCAAGCCAAGTTTCGCGAATTTTCCAGTTTTGAAGCCATCACAGCATTAAGAACAGGCCTTCTAAGTACCCTCATTGCATGCCAAACAATCCTTTCAAATCCCCATTGAATCGGTGTAATTTCAGCAATGTTAGTTGATAACATGCCGCCTTCACACGCGGTTCACTCCCCTAGATCAGCGCGACGGCGAGCACTTCGGTGCTTGCTGGTAGCGATCTTGATTGGGTTGGCGCCGGTCCTTTGGCATGAGGAGGCATGCGCGGCTGAAGTCGAAATGATTCCTACCGCTCCGACCATCGGCGATGGCAACTATGCCCAACTGACCCTGAGCGGACAGCAGGTGTGGCAGAACACAGGGACTTCGTCTTACATCTATTTTAAGAAGCCCAGCAGCTTTGTCTTCACTCCTGGGCAAACCCTCTACGTGCGAGTCACATACTATGATGATCAGGGCGGTGGCAAAACGAGTCTCCAATACGATGAGGCTTCCAACGCCTATACCACTTCTTTCGTGCATACCCGATCCTCAAGGGTTGGTACCGGTCAATTTGTCGATGCTTACTTTGAATTGACACAGGCTCTCCTGACAGGTCGTCAAAATGGTGGCGCCGATCTGCGACTTGTCTGCGGTGCACCCGGAGGAGTGCCCATCTCTATCTCCAAAGTCAGACTATCGGATGTGCCATACAATGACCCCGACTTTCAATTATCGCTCAATCGACCTTGGACGACCCGCTATACCGGCCCCGCACGAGATGAGGTCGACCCAACATCGCTCAAGGACAAGGTGATGACAGGTTATCAGGGATGGTTTCGCGCACCTAATGACATCGAAGACAGCGGTTGGCGTCATTGGATTCGTGGTCAAACAATCGATCCGCAATACTACACAATCGACATGTGGCCTGATCTCACCGAGTACGATCCTGCAAGTCTGATTCGAGCCGAAAACATCACGACGACTAGCGGAGCCCCTGCCTATCTGTTTAGCAGCGCAACTTATTCGGTGGTAAAACAGCATTTCCGCTGGATGCGAAAACACAACATCGATGGTGCCTGGCTTCAGCGTTTTCGTTGGAAAGCAGGCACCGAGCAAGAATGGGTCCTGCGCAATGTCTCGCAGGCAGCCGCCGAGGAGGGACGCATTTGGGGCTTGGAGTACGATGTGTCAGGCAAAAGCAGCGCAACGGTGGTTGCCGAGCTTCAGACAGACCTGCAATGGCTCATGACTCAATTCGACATCTTCAACGACCCGCGATATGTCAGAGAAGATGGCAAGCCGGTGATATTCATCTGGGGATTTCCCTTCACTGATCGCAATATCACGGTGCAAGCAGCCGATGAAGCAATCGATTGGCTCAAGTCTCTCAACCTTCATGTGATTGGCGGAATTCCAAACACCTGGAGCACGCTCAGCGCCGAATGGCAGAACCATATTCTAAAATACGATGGCGTCCTTGTCTGGATGAGCCAAAGCAACACCAACACCAAGAGAGCCAACGAGCTCAATACCTTCAAAAACAGGGGGCAGGATTTTTATCCGCATATCTGGCCAGGGTTTTCTTGGGCGCATTTGAAGATGATGGCAGCTAGCGATCTCTCGCAGTACACCGACCGGGCAAATGGGCAGTTTTATTGGACCAAGGGTCGACAATGGATCAATGCCGGCGCCGATCGTTTGTTCATCGGCATGTTCGACGAATATGATGAAAGCACCGCCATCATGCCGATGACCGATGATCCTCCAAATCCCTACGCCGATTACGGACGCTTCATTACCAACGAGGGAAAGCCTGGCGATTGGTGGATGGCGCTGACCGATGAATTGAAGCGCATGATGCTAAAACAGCGCACCAATACCAACACGCTGCCCACCGTGACATCGCTGGCCAACCGTTCCAACATCGGAGCTGAGGCCATGGTTGATTTGGGCGCCATTGATGCGGAACTTCAGCTGAGTAGCCCCAGTGGTCACGATGGAGTGACCACTGTCGAAACATTTGGCGAAAAAGAATGCAGGAGCAATCTCGATCCTGCCCTCGACCGATACATGTATTTCGAGGTGGACAACAGTTTTGCTCATCAAATGAGCGCTGGCGATGTAACCATCGAAGTCGAGTACTTCGATTCGTTTTACGGAAGCGGCTCAGGAACCGCGTTTGGCTTGCAGTACGATGGCGCAAACGGATCCATCGAGCCGGAGTACACCACTCATCCGCAAACGATCACCACGAATGATAGCAACACATGGCGCACGGTGCGATTCGAGATCGCGGATGCGTATTTTGGCGGCAGGCAAAATATGCAGGCTGACTTTCGTCTGACCTTTGGCGGCAAGAAACTTGCGATTAATCGAGTGTGGGTTCGTTTGCCCGAAGGCAAAGCTTATCCGTTCACATGGAACAACTCCACTAGCAATGCGACCCTTGACTGGAGCATGAACGCCAACTGGCTCGGTGGCATTGTCGCCCAACCCGATGCCACCAGCACGGTCAGATTTTTCACCGACCAGACGATGTCCGGCGGCACAGTTTCAATTTCAAACAACCTCAGCGGACAAGTCTTTAACCGCTTGGAACTCGATGGCACTGCATCATCTGCAGGCGACACGAGTGTGACGATTGGCGGCGAGGGACTCAGCGTCGAAGGTACCAATCCATCGATCGCCCTTCAGGCCATGACGAGCGCCTACGATCTTTCCTACCAACTTGATTTGCCGCTTTCGCTTTCAACCCAAACGCTCGTCAACGGCAATGGTGATGGCAATTTTCACATCTCAGGCAACATCAGCGGCAGTGGCGGCCTAACCAAAGACGGTAATGCCACTCTCACGCTCAGCGGTGACAACAGCTTCAGTGGCGGATTGGTGATACGAAACGGGACGCTGATCTCAACAGGCATTGCAAACGCATTGGGCGTGGGCGAAATCACCATGGGAGGCAGCGGTTCATTGGGTGCAACCCTTCTCACCACAACAAGCCATCCCAATTCCCTTGTCGTGCAAGCTCCCGACAGTGGCTCAGTGGTCATCGCCGCCAACAGCGATGATGCCGACATCACCTTATCCGGCCCGATCACCTTGAATGGCGATTTGACGCTCAGAACTTTCAACAACTCGGCCAGCGCATTAGTTAAAGCCAGCATGGGCATCAGCGGCGGTACCAGCGGCACTGGCAACCTCTTACTCGACAACACAGGGCTCGCCGCCAACGAGTTCAACCTCAACACCGTCGCACTCAATCACACGGGTGGCCTTGCGCTCCAAGGCACCGCCACTGGCAACACCACCATCGGCGTCGACATCGGATCAAACGTCACCGACATCACGCAAGACAGCGCGACTTCGATGATGATCCTCAACGGACAAAATTCCTACCACGGGGACACCACGGTCAACTCAGGCACTCTGCGCATTAGCCAAGCAATCACTCCCAACAACGCCAATCCAAACAACGACGCATCCACTGTCAGCCTTGCGCAAACTGGAGCAACGCTGAACCTGACCTATCAAGGCACCGACAAAGTCGAACGACTCGTGATTGGATCGGTTGAAATGGCAGATGGCGTTTATGGAAAATTGGGATCAGGCGCGCCGGTCATCGGCATCGCACAAATCACGGGCGATGGCACTCTCACGGTCAGCCAACTTTCACGATTTTCGACATGGATCACTGGCAACTTTGCAGGTGGCACGGTTGTCAGTCAGGGACCGCTCGATGACCATGACAACGATGGCATTCCCAATCTCGTTGAATTCGCCATCGCCGGACTCGATCCCACCGTGCCTGATTCCCTATCCAACACCATCAACAATGGCACCTTCAGTTTTGCCAAACGAGTTGAGGTGACAGGAATCACATACGCGATCGAGGAGTCCACCGATCTTGGCGTCAATGACGATTGGAGTGAGGTCAGCGGCGACACCTACATCAATGGCGCAGAAGTCATTTCCTACGCGCCTGTCATGAGCAACGCGGATAAGAAATTTGTGCGCCTCAAGGTGATCATGGATCTACAATAGATCCAGAGCATGACCCTCACGCGGGCCGATTTTTTTTGACATCTCATGCGTGCCTCGTTTTAGTACGGAACTTTGATTCAACCTCTAACACCCTCATCATTTGTCATGAAAATCCATCCATTGCTCACCGCATCAATCATTCTCATTGCTGGCCATTCCGCGACCAAGGCCGAAACCTTTCGCTACCGCTTGAGCGGTGATTGGAGCAAGGTCGCTGGTGCCTCGGACGCTGGATGGGGCGTAAATCCGAATGACGACGGAACCGTTGGGACAACTTTACCGGGCGCTGAAGACGACGCGCGCATCAACTGGGGTGGCAACACCGTCACAATTTCCAATGCCGCACCCAGCGTCAAACGCGTCGAAATCGGTGTCGATGAAAGCGGAACCGTGGTGGTCGCCGGCACTGGATCACTCACCGCCTCCAATGATGTCATTGCGGGCAACAACAACCCCAATGCGATCGGCCGACTCATCGTTCAATCAGGCGGAAAAGTAGATGTGGGCAACATCCTCTGGGCAGCCAATGAAAACTCGGAAGGCATGATCGATGTCCAAACTGGCGGCATCATCACCGTGGCCAGCCATCTCTGGTGGGGCGTCAGCGGCAAAGCAACGGTCACCATCAGCGGCGAGATCAACCAAACCGGCGGCATCCTCGGCCTTGGCACAAAAGACGCAGCAACCGCAAGCGGTGGCAACGCTACCGTCAACATCATGAGCGGTGGCAAACTGAACCTGAACAACATCAGCGGCGATCCTGAAACCGCATCCATTCAGGCCGGTTCGAAAATTGAAATCAACTCAGGCGGATTGCTGACCGTCAAAGGAGATGTGGCCGGCGCCATCAACAACTACATCGCAAAAAATGAGATCGTCGGCATCGGCGGCACTTTGCAGGTCGCGTTTGATGCCGCTACAAACCTCACCTCGGTGAGCGTTAAAGCCGGCGAAACAGCACCCACAGGCTCCCCCGCGGAACAGCCTTGATAGCGACACAAAGCAGTCAGCTTGAGGAAACGGAAGTGGCGTGTTTAAAGGGCACACGCAATTGCTGAATGGGTGAAATCTGAAATTTTTTTCGAAATTTTTCTGCCTGTATCAGTATTTGTCCCACCCTGGCTGCTGCTGCTTGTGGCGCTAACGGCATCACCCGCAACTCCCCATGTGCTGGAGAAAAAGCTCATCCCGGAAGGTATCATTCCCGCCTATGAAGGGATGTCGCTCGTGCTGGTGAAGGGCTAAGCAATTGGCACAACAAATATTAGATATGATCAAAAAAACCATT
The DNA here is from genome assembly GCA_041191425.1 of Verrucomicrobiota bacterium. Taxonomy (GTDB): domain Bacteria; phylum Verrucomicrobiota; class Verrucomicrobiia; order Verrucomicrobiales; family Akkermansiaceae; genus Luteolibacter. The sequence goes on from JBEEOX010000050.1 coordinate 6,734, forward strand.
CGAACAATAACGGCAGCAACCATGCTTCTTGCTGGCGGCATCACCTCTTCATCAATAGCTGCTGAGAAGACTCAGCCTCCGAGCCGGCCTAACATTCTATTCATCATGCTCGATGATCTCGGCAAGGAATGGATCAGCTGCTACGGAGCACAGGACATCAAGACCCCGAACATTGATGCGCTGGCAGCGGGTGGGATGAAATTCAATAACGCCTACTCCATGCCGCAGTGCACCCCGTCGCGCACCACACTGCTGACCGGCAAATACCCATGGCGCACGGGCTGGGCCAATCATTGGGACGTGCCGCGCTGGGGGGTGGCTTATTTTGACTGGAAACAGAAGAAAAACATCACTTTTGCCCGCCTGATGAAAGACCTCGGTTACGCCACCTTTGCCGCCGGCAAGTGGCAGATCAATGACTTCCGGGTCGAACCGCAGGCGATGAAGAAGCACGGCTTTGATGACTGGGCCATGTGGACTGGGGCTGAGACCGGCAATCCACCAAGCGATAAGCGCTATCATGACCCCTACGTCAACACGCCGGAGGGCAGCAAAACCTACGAAGGCAAGTTTGGCCCCGATCTCTATTCCGATCACCTGATCAGGTTCATGCGCAAACACAAAGAGGATCCGATGTGCCTCTACTTCCCGATGGCGCTGCCACATATTCCGTTAGTGACCACCCCGGATGAACCAAATGCCGAAGGCAAGCTCGGTAAGCACCAGGCCATGGTGCGCTATGCGGACAAGATGGTGGGCAAGATCATCGAGGAACTAAATGAGCTGAAGATCCGTGATCGCACCATTATCATTTTCACCACCGACAATGGCTCCACTGCAGGCAACAAGGGCGTGACCGGTATCCGCAATGGAAAGGAGGTCGAGGGATCGAAAGGCAAGGAAACAGAGGCCGGGGTATGCGCGCCTTTCATTGTCAACTGCCCTGGGCTTGTTCCCGCAGGCGTCGAGACTGAGGCCCTTACCGACTTTTCAGATATGCTACCCACCTTCCTGGAACTGGGCGGGGGCAAGGTGCCGGAGGATTTTATCGTCGACGGCAGCTCCATCGCCCCCTTGATTTTGGGCAAGGCAAAAGACACCAGACGCGAGTGGATCATGGCCCTTGGTCACGGAAGCGCTAAGCTGACGAAGGACGGAGTAAGGCCCAGAAATGATTTCGCGACCCGCGTTATTCGCGATAAGCAATACAAAGTCTGGGTCTCGAGTGCTAAGAAAATCATTCGCCTGCATGATCTTAAAAGCGACCCGTGGGAGGAAAGCAATCTGATTGATAGCGAGCTCGCCGAGCACAAGAAGGCACTGCAAAAATTCCAAGCGATCGTCGACTCACTTCCCGACAAAGATGCCCATCCTCTCTACGAACCCCGCGCTGCGAATTCATGGGACCGGAAATTATAAATGCCCCTTAAAAAGCATTCCCCGCATTTGTCGCCAATTTGTCGCCAGCCTCGTTCATGCCGTTGATTGGCATGTCAACAGAGGCGGCTTTGTCCGCCGTAACCCTTTGATTATAAAGGGGTGGTGCTCGAAAGAGGACTCGAACCTCCACGGGTCTCCCCACTAGATCCTTAGAGGGGCTAATAGGCTGATTTTCAGTCACTTGCATTCTTTTCAGTGCTTTGAATTTCCCAATAATTCCAAATGGGGCAGCTTAGATTGGAGCAAGTTTAGGCACGAACGGGAAGGTATTTTGTCGCCATTTGTCGCCATTTTCGACTAAGGATCAACGACTTATGGAATCTTTGAGCATTCGAAGGAATGTCATTTTTGACCGTCGAACCGAAGATTCCCCACTAGATTTTCCGGTCTAGCCCCCACCCGATTGACACAGCAACAATGGGCATGGAAACGCATCCATCTTCACCGCGCACCGAACTCGAACTCATCACAGAACAGGAACTCGCCCGTCATTTGAAAATCTGCCGCCGCCAACTCTACAACTGGCGAGTGGCCGGTCTCATCCCCTACTTCAAAATGGGCAAGGCCGTCAGGTTCCGAGTGGCGGATGTAAATGAGGCGCTGGAAAGAATGCGGATAGGATAGCTAAAGCAAGGGGGCTTTGGCGTTGAATGTGATTTCGAAGGCCGTAGCTGCGGCGATCATTGCCTCGAATGCCGGTGTTTCTCCAA
>JBEEOX010000051.1:0-8882 GCA_041191425.1 Verrucomicrobiota bacterium
CAGGAAGAGGGCGATGGCAAGCAGCGATAGCCGCTTGCCGGTGAGGCCGCGGGTGGCTTGCGTGATGAGCAGCGCGGCGTAGGCAAGCCAGACGACGAGCGCGGCGACGAGGTGGCCGGTGGCATCCGGCGAGCGCGGCATCATGAAGCCGGCGATGATGCCGAGGGTGAGCAGGGCGCCGCCGAGGCAAAGCAAGCGTTTGAGCGAGACGAGCAACTCGCGCGCGGGCGGGAGGTTGCGGAAGAGTCCGCTCTTGAGGTGGTGCTCCTTGAGTTGGTGATCGAGCACGAGAAACATCACGCCGGCCACGGCGGCAAGAGCAAGCGCACCGTAGGCGAGCACCGAGGTGGCCGTGTGCGTCTCATGCCATGGATTGCCGCCGGGTACTTTCAAAGGCGTCGCATCGAGCATACCGGGAACCAGCGCGAGTGATTGAAACAACACGACGACCGGCGCGGTGAAAACGCCGAGCAGAGAAATCCGATAGGCGGGGCCGATGAGCAGGTAGAACAGCGTGAGCGACCATGCGAGGTAGGCGAGGATCTCACCGCGGTCGGCGAGCGGGCATGCGGCGCGTGACTCACCGCGGTCTGTGAGGAAGGCGGTTTGCAGCACGAAGGCCAGGGCCATCCAGACGACGGTCCAGCGGCTGCGGCGGCCGCGGTGAACGGAGGTCATGCCCCAAACGCCGCCAACGAGGGCGAGCAGAGTGGAGGCGATCAAAAGCCAGCGGTCCATGGCCTTGGTTGATGCGGAAAAGCCGGGTTGCTGAAAAGCGGAAAATTGGGAATTCCGCCCGGGGTGTGGGGATAGGGTGGTGTTACCCTACTGGCCATTGCGGCGGTTTCGCATGGAGTGCGATGCAAAAGATCTCCCTTGCGTGAAAGATGATTGAATTTTTTTAAATATATGATATTGCTAAAATAAAACACCAAAGAACAAAAACCCTATTGGGAATCAAAATCATGAGAACCGAATACGACTTCAGCAAAGCCAAGCGAAATCCTTACGCGAAGCGGCTCAAGAAAGCCGTCACGATTCGGTTGGAGCCGGACATCATCAATTACTTCAAGGCGATGTCGGTGGATTCCGGTATCCCATACCAGAATCTCATCAACCTCTATCTGCTCGATTGCGCGAAGGCGGGGCGAAAGCTATCGCTCAGCTGGAAGAAATGACGGCCGTTGATCCTGTGTAGCCCAGCGCGCACTCACTCGTTGCCGGGTGAACGGCGCAGGGATTTCTTTTGGGAGAGGGCGCGTTTGTCGGCGACGGAGCGTTGTTTGGAGCGCTGTGAGCGCGGACGTTTTTGGCGGCGCAATTTTTCGATCGCCTGCGTTTTGGCAATGGCCTTGCCTTGGCGAATCGCGTCGAGTTGCTCGCAGAGTTCGCGACGAGCGTGGAAGCGATTCATTTCGCGCGAGCGGTCGATCTGGCATTTGATGCAAACGCCGCTGGGCAGATGCTTGAGAAAGACGCAGTTGGAGGTTTTGTTGATTTTTTGTCCGCCCGAGCCCGAGCCGCGCACGAATTTTTCCAAGAGATCCTTCTCGCGGATACCGAGAGACGCCATGCTTTGTTCGAGCGCGGAGATTTTTTCGGCTGAAACGGGTGAAGACATTTAAGAATCAAGAGGAAGAGAAGAGTAAGAGGTACTGCGCGATCAGGTGGGGGAGGGTTTTTTGCTCTCGGGATTTTTCGGGGTGAAGCGGCTCCAGAGGGCGGCGAGAGTGCTGCCGATGAGGCTGTGGGTGACGGCTGAGACGGCGCCGACGACGGGTGCGAGGGGTAGGTTGGGGAAGCCTTGTTTGGCGAGCACGATGGCGAGTCCGGAGTTTTGCATGCCGACTTCGATGGAGATGGTGCGCGCGACTTCCTCATTGAATCCCGACAGGCGGGTGACGAGATAGCCGATGGCAAAGCCGCCAAGGTGAAGCAGGAAAACCGCGAGGACAAGGTCGGCTCCGTGGGTGATGATTTCCTTCGACGAGGCGGCGATCGCCGCGCCGCAGATGAGGCAGACGCCGAGCACCGAGAGGATGGGTGCGGCGGGCAGGATGCGTTGCACGAGTTTGGGTGCGCGGCTGTTGAGGATCACGCCGAGCACGACGGGAATGATCACCACCTGCAAAGTTTGTTGGAAGAGAATCCAGCCATTGACTTCGACGATCGAGCCGGCGAGCAGTTGGGTGAAGAGTGGAGTGAGAACGACGGCGGCGAGGGTTGAGCAAGCGGTCATGATCACCGAGAGCGCGACATTGGCGCGAGCGATGAGCGTGATGAGGTTTGAAGCCGTGCCGCCGGGGCAGCAACCGACGAGGATGAGGCCGACCGCGTAGGCGGGCGGGAGGTTGAGAAGTTTTCCGATGCTCCACGCCAGCACGGGCATGGTGGCGAATTGCGCGATGAAACCCGTGATGACCGCGCGCGGCATGCGGCCGATGCGGCGGAAGTCGTCGACGCTGAGGGTGAGTCCCATGCCGAGCATGACCACGCCAAGAATGGTTACCGTGATTGTTGGGTTGTTGAGCGGCAGCCAGATCGAGGGCATCCAGAGCGCGTGGGCGACGCAAAGGCAAAGCCAGAGCGGGAAGAGGCGAGTGAGGTGAGTGGACATGGAAGGAAGTGGTGTTGTCATGACCAAGCAAGAATTGTCGGCTGCTGGCAATCGAAATGAGCATTTGGATTTTGTGCTTATGGAAAGATCCGCAAGCATGTATCATCGGCGCATGGACGACATGACGCGGGATCACGGGCATCAGCCCTTGGAGGCATTGATGGAGCGATGGGGCTTGAGCGGGCATCAGTTGGTTGAGACCTCCGAGGAGCAGCTCAATCACAAGCAGGTGCAGCGGGCTCGCAAGGGGCGTCAGCTGACCCTTCATCTGATGCAAAAGGTGACGCGTGCGGTGAATGATGCGATTTTCAAAAGTTTACCTGAGAAGAAGCGCGCGGACTTCGTGCCGTATCTTCACCGGCATTTGTTCAACTATGCCAAGGGATTTGATGCGTCGTGGAGTGATCCAAATGAAGCATGGTGGCCGAAGTGAGTGACAGCGATTTCGAGTGGACCATTGTCGGCCAGGGATTGGCCGGCACTTGCTTGGCGTGGGAGTTGTGGCGACGTGGGGTGAGTTTCATCATCGTCGATCGCGAGTGTGGCATGGCCGCATCGCGCGTAGCGGCGGGATTGGTGAATCCGGTGACGGGAAAAAATTTCGAACCCAGTCCGATGATTGGCGAATTTTTGCCGGAGGCCTTGGAGTTTTACCGATCGATCGAAGAGAAACTCGACATCGTGTTATGGCATGAGATGCCGATCATGCGATTGGCGGGAGATGAGAGCGAGTGGGTGAAGATGCAGGCGAAGGCGACGCGTGCCGATGTGGCGTTGTGGATTGGCCGGAAACTTGCGGCGGAGGAAATTGATGGATGGGTGGGAGGTTTTGAAATCAGCGGCGGTGGTCGCTTTGATGTGAAGGCGTTCGTTGATCACTCGCGTGAATTTTTCAAAGCGCTTGGAGTTTATCGCAGGGATGAGATTGGATTCGATGCTGGGGATTTTCGCGTGTGGTGTGATGGTGCGGCAGGTTTGGTGAGTGGAAGGCATGGTGCAGCGCGTTGCGCGAAGGGGGAGATTCTCACTGTGCGCGCGAATGGTTGGGACGAGACGCACATCCGGGTTGGTGGTGGCGGGTGGTTGGTGCCGCTGGGTGAGGGGTGTTTCAAGTTGGGCTCCACTTACGAGTGGGATCAACTCGACATGGAGCCGAGCGAGGCGGGCTTGGAGCGCCTGCGACGAATCGCGATGAAATTGGGTGGTGCGGATTTTGAAATTATCGCGCACGAAGCGGGGGTGCGGCCGATCCTGCGGCGCAGCGAGCCGCTGATTGGTCCGATGGAAGCCGGCGCTTGGATGTTCAACGGCTTGGGCTCGAAGGGTTCGCTTTACGTCCCGGGCATGGCGCGGAGACTGGCAAGCTGGATGCTCGAGGGGCGAGAGCCTGAGGAGCATTTTGACATCAGGGCATTTCGCGGATCACTTTAATCGACTTGCTTGGCGATGAAGAAATGCCAGCCGAGTGCTTTGGATTTTTGAAAAATAGCGCTGATGTTTTTTCCGTTCAGTTCGTAATCAAGCTGACCTTTGTCGGACTTGAGTGAATTTGCGAAAGCAGGTCCGAGACTTTCATCGCCGATGTCGGTGGGGTGTTTGAACATGCGGTCGATGTTGCGGTGGGTGGAGATCAACGCATCGGAGTTCATCGAATAAAAATACATGTCGGCGGGCAGCTGGGTGTGATTCTCGACGAGTTGTGTGATGAGGCGCAGGCGCAGTGAGACTCCGATCGCGGCCACTACCTTGCCGTCCGCCATGACAGGCGTGGCCACGATGACCGAGCGGTGACCGGTGGATTTGCTCACGACCAGATCGCCTTCGATGTCCTTGCCTGACATCAGCTGCAGGAAGTAGGGGCGGTCGCTGAGATTTTTTTCGGTGAGTCCTTCCGCATCGGTGGAGAAGTAGCTGCCATCGGGCATTGCAAGCCACACTGCGGCGTCGGTTTCGAGATCCTTGCTGAGGCCATCGAGCATGGGTTTTGCGCGCTCCCAGTCTGCGGATTTTACTTCGGAGCTCAACGCGACGGCCCTGATGCTGTGCAGCACACCAGACAGGTGCTCTTCGACGAGTCCTTGGTAGGCGTTGAGGACGACTTGGGCATCCACGGTTGCCACTTTTGTGGATGCCGTTGGCGTTTCAGCCTGGGCGGGTGAGATCGCTAGCATGGATGAGGCAATAGCGATCAGTGTCACCATGAGGCGCACGGTGTGATGTGGTTGGAGACTTTCGGTTTTCATGATGTCGCGTGGTGGATTTTCACAGCGACACTGAACAACTCATCAAGTCCGCGCGCCATGCGGGGAACTGCGATGCTCGAATAGCGGATGATGCGCGACTGACATCATGCAAGACTGCAAGCTGCCATCGGCGGAACATTGAGGGTTTCGGGTTGAACGGAAAGGGGGGAGCCCGCATCTTCGCTGCGTGATGGAATTTCCGCCAAGGCCGACGCGGCTAGCACAGCAGATGGTGGGTGAGTGTTTGCGCGAGGGGGATGTGGCGATTGATGCGACGGCGGGCAATGGGCATGACACGCAGTTTTTGGCGGGCTGTGTCGGTGCATCGGGTCGGGTCTTGGCCTTTGATGTGCAAGAGGCTGCGATGCGTTCGACGTGTGAGAGGTTGCGTGAGACGGCCTTGGATGAGCGGGTGGAATTTCACCTCGCGAGTCATGCGCGGATGGCTGAGTTTGTCGCCGCGGAGAGTGTGGCGGTGGTGATGTTCAACCTCGGATATTTGCCGGGGCAGGATCATGCCTTGGCGACCGAGGCGGATGAGACCATACGCGCGCTCGACGCGGCATCGGGCGTTTTGAAATCAGGCGGGCTGATTTCGGTCGTGTGTTATCCGGGTCATGCCCAGGGCGCGGTAGAGTCGGCCGCAGTTGAGCGCTGGATGAACGATCGTGTGGCGAATGGATGGCGAGTGGCCAAGTACGCGATGCTTGGCACCAAGTCGCCGGCGCCGTTTTTGCTGATTGCCCGCAAGCTCTGAGAGGGCGAAAAATTATTTCTTGTGAACCTTGAGCGCGTCGTTCGATTGGGCGGAAGCCCAGGTGTCGAAGTCCTTCGACTCGACCACTTCCATCGTGCCGACCATGTTGCCGTGGCCTTCGCCGCAGAGCTGCGCGCAAACGACAAAGGTTTCGAGAGTTTTGATCGGGGTGAACCACATCGGGATTTCGCGGCCGGGGATGGCATCCTGCTGAATGCGCATTGGCACGATGGCGTAGTTGTGGATGACATCTTTGCTGCCGATGTTGAGCACGGCGGGACGGTTCACGGGAACCTTGAGAATGGGGCTGGTGAAATCGTCCCATGCATTGGGATCTTCGAAGTCGATGCCGAGGTCGTTGGAGCCCGAGATGAGGGCGGGATCCACGCGGCCGAATTTGCCGTCATTGCCCGGGTAGTGGTAGGTCCATCCGAACTGCCAGCCGACCACGCGAGCGCGGGCGGGGTTGAGGTTTTGAACTTCCTTCCAGCTGTCGGTGCGTTCGGCCCAGAGCGGGAAGGCGAAGCCGAGGAGGAGGACCGCCTCGATGATGATCACGCCAACCTCGAGATGGGTGGAAAGATGGCTTTTGACACCGTGGTAGGAGGCCTTCGGGTTGTTGCGATGCCAGAAGCGCACGATGCAGTAGAGGAAGAAAATCGTCCAGCCGATGAAGAGAGCGAGCATGAACCAGTGGACCACATCGATCATGTGATCGACTTCGCCTCCATGGACGGAGAAGTTTTCAGGGATGCCGAGAAATTTCGAGGGGCTCATGGGTGGGGAAGTGGAAGTTGAGAATTGGGAAAATGAAATGGCGGGCGGGATCAGCCTTCGTAGTGATCGTTGAGAGCGGGGTCGAGGTGTTGCTTTTCGCGTCGTGCGATGCGGAACATGAAAAAGGCGATGGTGCCGAGCATGGCGACGATGACGATGAGCAGGAAGAAGATTGACCATCCAGCGGCGTCACCACCGCCTTCGATCATCGAGACGCGGCAGGACGAGCAAGCGAGTGTGGGCAGGTGGATCATGGTCGTGAGGTATGGAGAGGTGATGGATGGATCAGTTTTCCAGTTGGCGGGTCTTGCGCAGAAAGTAGATGCCGTAGGCGAGCATGAGGATGAGTCCGCCGATGCCAGTGAGACCAATCGCATGGGTGATGGCGGATTGTTCGTCGGCGATGAGGAACGACCAGAGCGTGAGGAACGCGAAGAGCAGCGAGCTCACGGTGACGAAGACGATGTGGAAGTTCCGAAGTGACATGGTGGTGCTGGGGTAATGTCAGAGAGCCATCGGTTTCACGCCATTGCCGCCTTGATCATAGAAAAAGTTGTCGAAGATCGGATCGTATTTCGCGAGGGCGAAAAGAGCGAAGAGCGCGATCACGAACACGAGGCCTGAACCGAAGATCCAGTAGACCGCTTTTTTCTCGTGGTTGAGGTGCATGAAGATGAAGGCGACCAATGCAGCCTTCGTGGATGCGATGGCGAGACCGAGGATGGCGTCCCACACATCGAAGCCGTGGTGGCCGACATCGAGAGCGGGCACGGTGGCGACGAGTACGGTGATGATCGTACCAAGGAAAAGGACGGCGCCTACGAAGAGGTAGGTGCGGATGGATTTGCGGACGGCTTCGGGGGTGTCGGCCATGGGATGAAGGAGGTGGTGGTGAGACGGGGAAGGTGGATTACATCAGATAGAAGATCGGGAATGCGAAGATCCAGATCAGGTCGACGAAGTGCCAGAAGAGTCCGCCGACCTCGACGCGGTTGGCGAGCCATTCGGGGTTGGTTTCGTACATTCGGCGACCGAAGAACAGGTAGTAGGAAAGCACGAGAGCGCCACCGATCACGTGGAGGCCGTGAAGGCCGGTGATGGTGAAGTAGATCGCGTAGTAGGTGTTCCAGGACGGAGTGAATTTTGAAGCGAAGCGGATTTCTTCGCGCGGGACTGAGAGGTGCGGGAAGGTGTGTTTCGCTTCGCGGCCGTGGTAATCGGGGCCCATGAATTCTTCCTTGATGGTGACCTTTTCCTTATCGCGATCTACGCCGTCGGCGATGGCGACGAGTTCCTTCCACCCGATGCGATAGCGTTCCTTGGCGGTGGGCTCGCGTTTCGCTTTGCCGGTTTTTTCATCAACGCCGTATTTCTCGAGCAGCTCTTTTTCGAGGCGAGCGGTTTGGGCTTTGTTCCATTCCCATGCATCACGAGCGGCCTTGTCGTTCTTGATGAGCCACGAATTTTCGATCGCCACGATCGGGTCGACGCCTTTTTTCACCGCCTGCATTGCGAGGTGGCGGAAGTCGATGGCATCGACGTAGTGGAAAACCATCGGGCTATCGAGAAGCTTGCCATCAATGGCAGTATCGTCGCGCAAGCGTGATTGGGTGGCTCCGTGTTTGATGTCGCGCGGTTTGAAGTCGAGTCGCGATGGCGGATCGACCTTGAAGGCGACGGAGGGAATTTCGGTGAGGAGTTGGGGAGCGAGGTCTGCGGTGTCGATGTTGACGCCCGAGGAAATTTGCCATCCGCGTTTGCCGGGGTTTTCAGCTTTTGCGTCCTTCCATTCCTGACGCAGCGCGCTGGTGCGAAGCTTGCCGTTGTGGGCACGCGCGGCGAGGTGAGCGGCTTTGATGCGTTCGAGCAGGGCGATGCTGAGCTCGTCGCCGGCCTTGGCGAGGGTTTCGGCCGCTTGGCCGGGCTTTGTCACCGCGCTGACATCGGCGCTGAGGGTGATCTTGGATCCACGGTGTTGAGTCTGGGTGAGAACTTCCTCGATCCATGGCTTGTGGAAACGGATCGTGTTGAAGGTGAGTCCGCTGGTTTCCACGAGGATGCGGTTTTCCTCGATTTTTTTACCGTGGTGGTCGAGGACCGGCTTGCCGTTTTCCTCTTCGTAGCCGAGATGGCCTTCGATGACCGTGTAGTCCTTGAGGCGGACTGCCTGGTGGTGGAACTTCACATTGTACTCGATGCCTTTGAGCACCATGAAGACGGCGGCGCAGGCGACTGTGATGCCCATGAAGAACTTGAAGCGGCCCCACTGGCGGAGTTTGAGCGAGGCCCACGCGAAGACCACCGTGACCGAGGATCCGATGAGGATGAAGGTGTTGATGAGGCCGGGAAGGACGGGAAGCGTGCGTTCGGGCCAGGGGTAATCGGCGCCGAGGCGGAGGAAGACATAGGCGGAGAAGAAGCCGCCGAAGAGCATGACTTCCGATGCAAGGAAGAGCCAGATGGCGATCTTCGAGTTGAAGAGGCCGGT
>JBEEOX010000052.1:0-8869 GCA_041191425.1 Verrucomicrobiota bacterium
TTTCCAAAATTTTTGCGGCATGACCTCCATGACCCAGCGTTGCGTCGACCCCCACCATGCCCGGCGCCAAGGCCAGCGCAGCTAGGCATTCGTCGACCATGATCGGTATGTGCGAACCGGCGGGTGTCTTGCCTGAGGCGATCACCCTTGCCACCGTCTCTGCGTATCGCGCGGGGTCTCGCTCTTTGTACTTTTCGTCAAAATGACGGGGATTCTTTCCACGATACCGCTTGCGGCGTGGCGGCCTCGCGCCAGCGTCATCCATCGCTTGATCCGTCATCGCGTCCATTGCTCGCAGAGTCGCAATGATTCGTCAAAACCGAAGTGGCCACGCCCGATGCGGCACATATGCCTTTTTGCTTTCGCATGCATCAAGATTCGGCGACTCTTGCGCCGCCCATGAGAATCGGCATTGCGCAAATCAACTCGGTCATTGGCGACTTTCCCGGCAACGCCAAGCGCCTCATCGCCGCCTACCGCGAAAGCATCGATCAAGGCGCGGATTTAGTGATCTCGCCTGAGCTCTCACTTGTCGGATATCCACCACGCGATTTGGTTTTCAAATCAAGCTTCGTGCCAAAATGCCTCCAGGCGCTCGACTATCTCGCGGGTGAAATTCGCGAAGTGCCGATGCTCGTCGGCTATGTCGACCACCATCATCCGCGTCAACCCGGCAAGGCCTTTCGCAATGCCGCGGCATGGCTCGAAAACGGAAGCGTGCGTCACCGGGTTTGGAAAACCTTGCTGCCGACCTACGATGTGTTCGACGAGCGCCGTTATTTCGAACCCGCCGAATCATGCTCGCCAATCGAATGGAACGGCAAACGCATCGGCATCACAATTTGCGAAGACATCTGGACCGAGGACTATCTCGATCGACCGCTCTACAACCGCGATCCGTTCAAGGAACTCGCCGAGCAAGACATCGATCTCATGCTCAACTTGAGCGCCTCGCCATTTCATCTCGGTAAGCCCCGTTTGCGCCGCTCGATGATCGGTGCCGTTGCCCGCAAGTACCAAACACCGGTGATTTATTGCAATGCCATCGGTGGTCAGGATCAGCTCATCTTCGACGGTCATTCCTTGGCGGTCGCATCGAATGGTCAGGTCATTGAACAATTTCCCGGATTCGAAGAATCCTGCCGAGTGATTGATCCATTTCATGCGACCAACGAAGCGGAGGTCCTCGACGACTGCGACGCGTCGCAACTCTACCGCGCTCTCGTCCTTGGCCTGCGCGATTACGCTCAAAAATCAGGCTTTTCCAGTGCCTGCCTCGGCCTCAGCGGCGGCATCGACTCGGCACTCACTGCCGTCATCGCCGCCGATGCTCTTGGCGCGCAAAACATTCACGGCGTCACCATGCCAAGCCCGTACTCATCGCGTGGCAGTGTCGACGACTCATTCGCGCTGGCAAAAAACCTGGGCATCCGCTGCGATGAGATTTCGATCAGCGCGGCCTTCGATTCGGTCAAGGCGACGATGCGTCCCGTTTTTACAGGTAAGTCCGAAGATGTGACCGAAGAAAACATGCAGGCAAGGATCCGCGGACTCCTCCTCATGGCGCTCTCCAACAAGGACAATCACCTGCTGCTCACCACCGGCAACAAGAGCGAACTCGCAGTCGGCTACTGCACGATCTATGGCGACATGTGCGGCGGCCTCGCAACGATTTCCGATCTTCCCAAAACCCGCGTGTATGAAATCGCACGCTGGATCAATCGTGAACGCGAAATCATTCCTTGGCACACGATTGAAAAAGCTCCGAGCGCCGAACTTCGTCCCGATCAGAAAGATCAGGACACTCTGCCACCCTACGATGTCCTCGATGCGATTCTCGAACTTTATGTCGAACATCATCTTTCGACCGATGAAATCATCTCACGCGGATTTGATGAAACCACCGTTCGTTGGATCCAGCGCCGCGTCGATTTGAACGAATGGAAACGCCATCAGGCGGCTCCCGGACTTCGCGTCACGAGCAAAGCCTTTGGCATGGGCCGACGCATGCCGATCGTGCAGCGGTTCAACGGCTGATCTTCGCTCCTGAAAATCCTCGCCCTTAAGCTTCGAACTCACGCGCGGGCGGACCACTTTCGAAGCGCATCATGTTGGCGATGAAAGTCAGCGGTATGTGACCGGTTTCACCGTTGCGGTTTTTGGCCAGCACCAACTCTGCCTTGCCCGCTTCGGCTTCCTTTTCCTCGGCATCCTCGGCATAGTAAGCGCTACGGTAAAGCAGCCCCACCATGTCGGCATCCTGCTCGATCGAGCCCGACTCACGAAGGTCCGACATGCGCGGAACACCGACGCTTTTGCCGCTGCGGTTTTCAGGTCCGCGGTTCAATTGCGCGAGAATCACAATCGGCACCTGAAGTTCCTTCGCCAAGCTCTTGATGCCGGCGGAAATCTCCGCGATCTCCCGCTCGCGGGAATTTTCCGCCTGCTTGGTACGAGATCTCATCAACTGCAGGTAATCGATCGCGATGAATTCCAGTCCTTCGTCGCGCTTTTTGCGGCGGGCCTTGGCGCGCACTTCGTTGATCGTGATGCCCGGCGTGTCGTCGATGAACATGCGAGCGGCGGCAACCTCCGTGGCAGCGCGCTGAATCCGCGTCAAGTCGCCCTTGTTCGCCTTGTATCCTCGCGTGAGGTCACTGAGCGCAAACCTCGCGCGTGAGAACACCAATCGCTGAACGATTTGGAACGCGCTCATTTCGCACGAGAAAACCAAACTCGGCTTCGCTTGATCGATGCAGACATGCTCGACGATGTTCATCATCAGCGAGGTCTTGCCCATCGACGGACGGGCGGCGATGACAAACATTTCACCGGGCTTGAGTCCGTTGCTCATGCGGTCGAGTTCCTCATAGCCGGTCGAAATTCCCTGCGCGCCTCTCTCGCCCGCGAGCAAAGCTTGAAACTGATCGATTACCTGATCGACCGATTGCTTGATGGTCGGTGACTGAGAGGTCTCGGATCCTTCGCGGATCGCGAGAATTTTTGCCTCCACCGTATCGAGAAGCCCCGCCACCTCGTCGGGCGCATCATACGCTTGCTCGATGGCCTCGTTGGAGTGCTGGATGATGGATCGCAGCACATGCTTGTCCTTCACCAATTGTAGGTGATGACGAAAGTGTCCTGGGCTTGGAGCATAGGAATAAATTTCCGTCACCGCACCGGGACCACCAACCCGATCGAGCAGGCCACGATCGAGCAATCGTTGGACTAACGACACCAGTTCGATTTCCTGACCCTGTTGGAAAAGCTCTTCGATCATGCCGTAGAGCGTGGCATGACCCGGCAGGTAAAAATGCTCTTTGGTGAGTTTCTCCTCGATCGCAATGCCGATGTATTCCTGGGGCTCCTTGAGCATCGAGGAGAGCAAACTTTTCTCAGGGCCTACGGCATGCGGCAACGCCCGTGTCACATCCGATACATCGGCCGCCGACTGCTGCAAGTTCAGTGGAGCGGCGGTGCTTGGCGTTTTGAGATCTGTCGGCATCTGGCTGAATTGCACAAAAGGACCCTCAGCGAGTCAATGTCGGCAAGCTGCGAACAAATGTGAATAACTCGAGGACGCTAAACGAAAGTCGCGCCCTTGCTCGCTAGGGTCGAACCCGCCAAGCTCTGCTCATGCGCGTGGTCATTCAAAGAGTTGCCGAAGCAAGTGTCAGCGTTGATGGCTCAAGCGTCTCATCCATCGGGAGTGGACTGTTGCTCTTGCTGGGCGTCGGTCCTGAGGACACGGACGAGGATATCGAATGGCTATCCGCAAAAATTTGCGGCATGAGGATATTTTCCGACGCAGATGAAAAAATGAACCTGAGCGTCCGCGACATCTCCGGAGAGATTCTGGTGGTGAGTCAGTTCACCCTATACGCTTCGACCAAGAAAGGAAATCGACCCTCATTTCTCGACTCCGCGCCACCGAGTCTTGCTGGACCTCTCTATCGAAAATTTTGCGAAGCGCTGGAGGCAAGGATCGGCAAAGCTGTGGGTCGCGGAATTTTTGGAGCCGACATGAAAGTCGCGCTACTCAATGACGGACCCGTGACGATCGTGATGGATTCTCGCGCGAGGGAATAAATTTGTTGATCAGCGAAACCACTCATCAGGCCCAACAGGCGCGGG
Organism: Verrucomicrobiota bacterium; assembly: GCA_041191425.1. GTDB lineage: Bacteria > Verrucomicrobiota > Verrucomicrobiia > Verrucomicrobiales > Akkermansiaceae > Luteolibacter. The sequence continues at coordinate 4,135 of JBEEOX010000052.1, forward strand.
CAGAGGTCGATTCAACACACTTTTCTCGGCTGGGATCGCCAGGCGCTCTTCCAACTGCGGGAGCACCGATGAAATGCCATGCACGGGAAATCCATCGCGCGTGCGCAACCAGTGGCCTGACAACGCCTCGTAGGCTTTTTCGACAGATCCAAAAATTTCGACCGCCGATGCAAGCAGGTCCATCTGTGGATTTCCCCAAGCCTGAAGCACGAAAAACAACGCCTTCATCGTTGGCGTGTGGTTGATCTTGCCTTGGGCGTATAACCTTCTCGCTTCCTTGAGCGCCTCGGCTTCCCTACCCTCGACGCGAGCCAGCGCATAAAATGCCGAGCGCTTCACATATCCCAGCGCCTTGCCGGTCGCATCGGCCCTGCGATAAGCCTCCGCAGCCGCAGCAAAGGAAGCATTCTTATCGCGAAACGCAGGGAACTTGTTCGAGTCGGACAACAAGAAACCCAAACTCGCGAGCAGACTCCAATCATCAGGATTGTTGCGAATCCCTCTTTCAAGAAAAGCCCGACCCTTGAGAATCGACATCCGCCACGCCTCGCGGCGACGCAGCGGCGGGAGTTTCGAATCGTTGATGTAATACGAGGCCGCGTTGTAAGCGAGGTGCCATGATCCGGTTTCCCAGTAATACCGCGTGTGCGGCGCGAGATCGACGATGGTGTTGAAAGTTTCCTCAACATCATCCCAGCGGCGCTCGGTAAAATAAGTGAAGGCGCGAAGGTTGAGGAATGTGGCCACCAGGGTGCGCAGACCACCGAGCGCGAGCGCCGAGCTTGTCTGACCAATTCTTTCGCGCGTGCCGATTTGCAAGGTTGGCGGGAACAGGCCCGCATCGCGAAGGGATTTCCCAAGCTCGCGTTCATACGGCATGCGCGCCGCACCGAACGCTAACAGCAGCACTACAAGAATCAGAATTTTGCACCAGCCTCTCACGGGATTAAAATTCCTTGTCCGCGAAAATGAACCACGATGCGAAAGTGAAAAATACCGCGTAATACATTCCGACCAGCGTTAGTTTTGCGACCGCGATCAGCGGTATTGCCTGACCCTCGATCACCGCGTCGATGACATTGAAGAGTTGGAAATCCGGCAACACGAGCGAGAGCAGCAAGGACGCAAAACGCGCTACGACCCCCTCGCCTGCCTCACCCGACTGCAGGTAGAGGTCACGCGCATCGGCTTGAAAGTGACCGATGAAGTAGATGAGGAAACTGACAATCGTGGTGAATAGCGTGCTGGTCGAAAAGGTCGAGATCAGCAGCGCCAGCGAAGCCATGATGGATGCCCGCAAAAAGACGGCAAACACTGCTCCCTGCAGCGAGGCGTTCGGCCCGCTTGCCAGGGTTTCGTTGCGCAGAGAATCGGCGGCGTCCTGTGGCCAACCGAGCGCCTTGGCCATCTCCATCTGCTGCGCGACCACCAAATTGGTGCGCACCTGCAAGACGATCGACATCAAAACATCCATCAGCGCCAATGAAACAAACACCAGCATCAGCACGCCGAGCAGTTTTCCCGCCAGGTAATCAAAGCGCGGCACCGGCTTGGCCAAGATCGTGTACAAGGTGCGATCTTCTGCATCCTTTGGCAGCAGCAACGCAGTCGCGACCACCGAAAGCACGACTGAGAACAAAGTCATCGCCCCAAGCGACCAACTCTTGATCGATCGCAGCACATTCGCGCCAACTGCCTCGGGACCTTCGTGCTGGGGTAGGTCGAAGAAATTGCTGGCGATCGCGATCACCGCAAAAATTCCGAGAAAGTAAAACACCTTCATCCTCACGAGTTGCGTGAAGGTGTGGGATGCGATGACCCAGATGCGGCCCGTGTGTGAGCCGTGCGATGAGGTGGCGGCGGTGCTCATGGTGCGTCTTCGCTGATTTCGCGCAAAAATAAACTCTCGAGAGTCGTGCGCGGTTTTCCGGATCTCACGATTTTCGCACCAGGGCTTGATTCCACCAGCGCTTTGATTTTTTCCAAAAGCTCGGGCGATGCGTCGCGCAGCACGATCTCCGATTGATCCTCGATCGCGATGAGATCCTCTAGCCTGCCTTCGCGCACCAACTTGCCGCGAAAGATGATGCCCACGCGGTCACAAACTTCCTGCACCTGCTCCAAGAGATGCGAGCAGAGAAAAACCGTGATGCCGCGTTCGCGCAACTTGAGGATGAGGTCGCGGATCTGGCGCGAACCGAGCGGATCAACACCGGCGGTGGGCTCGTCGAGAATCACCAGTCGCGGTTCCTGCACCAAGGCCTGCGCGAGGCCGATGCGTTGCAGCATGCCTTTCGAATATCCACCAAGACGACGATCGCGCGCGCCCTCAAGGTCGACCAATGCGAGTAGTTCGTTGACGCGATCATCCAAGGCACGACCTCGAATGCCGCAAAGCTTGCCATAAAACTTCAGGGTTTCAGCACCACTGAGGTGTTTGTAAAAATAAGGATTCTCAGGCAAAAATCCGACCTCATCGCGCGAATCCACCTTCAGCGAATCGCGCCCGTAAATCGAGCAGTGCCCCGATGATGGCGCGACCAAACCAAGCAAGGCCTTCATGGTGGTCGATTTGCCTGAGCCGTTTGGACCAATCAGGCCGTAGACCTCACCAGGCATGATGCGGATCGAAACATCATCGACCGCGCGCAAGGGATGGCGGCGAAAGGAGGTTTTAAACTCCTTTACCAGATTGCAAATTTCAACCGCAGGTGCGACGTCGACCATTGGGTCAGAGCCTAGTTTTGGACCCCACGCATGGCAACGGCCAAATGCGCATCAGAGGCAGATGCGACGGAACAACACATCGAGCGGCAGTTGAAGGCCGATGTAGAAATCGCCGAATTCGGCGTATCGCGCGGAAACCTCGTCGAAGCGCATCTCGTACACGATCGCCTTGATGTCAAAGGTGTCCTTCGCCAAGAGGGTGACGCCCCACTCGAACTCGTCGAGGCCGGTTGAGCCAGTAATGAGTTGGAGGATTTTTCCCGAGTACTTTCGCCCAACACGGGCATGCCCAGCCATAAGCTTGCGGCGCTCCTCAAAGCCGAGCGAGTACCAGTTGTCTTCACCGCTGCGGCGCTTTGACATGGGGTAAAAGCAAATCACCGGCCAGTCGGGCAAGACCGGGTAAAGGCGATGCTTGAGGTAATGGGCAATGCGTTGATCAAACTCGACCATGCCTGCCTCAAACTCCGCGCTGCCCTCGGACAGACCCTTTTCGCCGATCAGCGTCTCGCTCGCGTATTGCTCACGCGTGGTGGTGTATTCCGACGATTCGGTTTGCGAAAGATACGAGTAAACCGGGCTGAGAATCTCTGGCCCAAGCGACAGGCTCAGTTGCTTTTCGTAGGCATTGAGCATTTGCAGATCAGGCCCAAGCAGCATGAATCCCAGATCCGCCTTCGGTGTGGTGACGGAAAAAATCAAAAGATGGGTGTTCGTCGCGGCGCGAATTTCTTGCACCAACTCCGTCAGCCTCGTCTTCGCCTGACGCTTCTCATCATCGCTGTAAAGTGACCACTGGGCATGATCGACATGATAAAACAGGTGCATCACATGCCACCCTTCGCGTGGCACGACCGGAGAGATTTCAGCGTCGGGCATGGCGAGACAATCAGCGACGATCGGCGGAAATGTCCATCTCGAAGAGTTTGGCCGATCCCTCTTCGGAAACATTCGCACCGCTGACCTCGTACACCTCGATCTTCCAGGGATCGTTGCCACCCGTGCGATAAGCGGCGTGCATGCCAACATCGTCAAAGCCAGCGGTCGCGGCGAGGGTCACTTTTCCGTCGGCCTCAACCCTTCGCGTGATCGCATCCCCGACCGAATCTCCATTGTCGTCGCGGAACATGACCCGCAGCACGGCGGGGCCACCGGAGTAAGTCAACTCCAGCACCGGCAACAGGCGGGTCCCGCGCCTTACCACATCGGCTTCAGACCCCGAGCGCACCACATCTCTCCAGTAGGTTTTCGCCGAGCGCACTGTCAGGTCTTTGCCAGCGATGGGAAATTTCACCTTTCTCGAGTCCTGCGACTCAACTGAGAGATTGTTAAAAGAGTAAATCAATATGCCCGCAAAAACCGCCAGCAGGGTGACGACCAGCGCGGTCATGCCAAACTTTTCGAGCAGCGTATAATTCGTCTGCGAACTCGCCACCGCGGGGGTCTCCGTTGCCTTTGAATCAAGCTCAGCCGGTTTCTCATCGACCTTCACGGGTTCGACCATTTCCTCCGATGGCTTGGGCGTGGCCCGACTCTCAACCGCCGCTTTGTCATCAAGCTTGGCGAGCTTCAGCGCGTCTTCCAATTCCTTACCCGTGGCCTCACCACCATTATCAACCCACTTTTCGAGTTCATCGAACTCCTGGAAAAAACTCGAGTTCTTCGGCGCACCGCCAGCAGGTGCCGCTGCGTTGTGTTGCGGACGAATGTTGAGTCGAATGTGCGAGTCGCCTTGATTGCGCGACTCCTGTTGCACCTCGTTGAGGGCGACGAATGGAGGTTTTTTCTCATGGCTACCGAGTGGATTCTCCCTTGGGGCCCTCTCGGACTTGGTCGGCGGGACGCGTCGCTCGGCTGATCTGATTTTCTTGGTGGGCAGCCAATCGGTCGAATCGTCGTCGAGATTCCACAAACCACTTTCAAATGATGACTCGTCGCTTTCCTTGCCAATAGGGCGCTCTCCTTCGGTGGGAGACACATCCTTCGGATCATTTGGGTTTTCGGAACT
>JBEEOX010000053.1:0-8789 GCA_041191425.1 Verrucomicrobiota bacterium
CCGGGGCACTCGGTGCCTTTGTTTCAACCGACCTGTTCTTTTTCTACGCCTTCCACGAACTCGCGCTGATCCCGACCTTCATCATGATCGGCCTCTTCGGTCGCGGCGATCGCCGTGAAGCGGCATGGAAAATCACGATCTACCTCGGCATCGGATCCATCGTTCTCCTCGCGGGTTTGCTCTGGCTCTCAAGCCTCACCGGCACACTCGACATGACCAAGATGATCGCCGCCGCGGGTACCATCGATCCCGCCGCGCAAAAAGGCATCGCCGCACTCCTGCTCGTTGGATTTGGCACACTCGTTTCGCTCTTCCCGTTTCACTCGTGGGCAGCACCAGCCTACGCGAGCGCACCTGCACCCATCGCCATGCTGCACGCAGGCGTGTTGAAAAAATTCGGCCTCTACGGTCTGCTGCGCCTCGCCATCCCGCTTTTGCCGGAAGGCCTTCAGGCATTGCTCACACCAATGCTCGTTCTTTTGTTGGGCAACATCCTCTGGGTCGGCTTCGTCACGATTTCACAAAAACGCCTCGACGGCATGCTCGGCAACTCATCGGTGATGCACATGGGCTACATCTTCCTCGCGATCGCCGCGCTCATCGCCATGCCCTCCAACCCGCTGGCCAAACCCGCCGCAGTCCTGCTGATGTTTGCCCACGGCATTTCGATCGCGTTGCTCTTCTGCCTCGCCGACCGCATCGAACGCAACACAGGCTCGCTCGATCTTTCCGACCTCGGCGGTCTTGCGAAACCCGCTCCCGCATTGGCCTTCCTTTTCGGCATCGGCGCGATGGCCTCCATCGGCCTCCCCGGCCTCGCCAACTTCGCCGGCGAAGTGCTCGTCTTCCTCTCTTCCTTCCAAAACTACAGCGCCACCGAAGGCCTCAGCCCAGTGCAAATCACCTGCGTCCTCGCGATCTGGGGCGTGGTGATCTCTGCCGTGTACATGCTCCGCGCCTACCGCAGCGTCTTCCACGGACCTACCGTGAAGGCCACCGCCAACGCCGCCGACATCAATCTCGTCGAGCGCATCCCCGCATTGCTGCTGATCCTCGCACTTCTCGCAGTCGGCGTTTATCCAAATCTTCTGCTTAACCTGCTCAAATAAGTCCCATAGGACCTATTGTTCCGCTGCTCACCAACCCTCCACTTCTTCCCATGCCCTCCTATTACTTGGAAGCTCTCACCGTCACCCTCGGCCTCATCCTGCTCATGGCCGAGGCCTTCGTGCCATCAAAGTCCAAGGCATGGGTCGGCATCCTCGCCGCATTTGGTCTCGCTGCCATCCTCGGCCTCACAACTCTCGCGATCGGACCCGATGCAAAGCCGGATGCCGCATGGGCGAAATGGCCGCTGTGGAATTTCTATCAGTTCGATTCGCTCGCGATTTTTTACAAACGCTTCGCACTCGTCTGCACATTGCTGGTCGTATTGCTCTCGATCGATTACCGCAGCATCCTTGCCCGCTTCACTGATCATCCAAATTCGGAAAATGGCACGGGCGAATACTACTCGCTCTCGGTCTTCGCCTGCGTCGGCATGATGATGCTGGCCTCGGCCAAAGACCTCGCGGGCGCTTTCGTTTCACTCGAACTCGTCACCGTCACTTTCTACATCCTCGTCGCGTACATGCGCCGCAACATCGGCTCGCTCGAAGCCGGCGTGAAGTACCTGATCCTCGGCGCCCTCAGCACTGGCTTCCTCGTGTATGGCATCGCATGGATCTACGGCGCCACCGGCACGATGAGCCTCGCCGCTCTTCCATCCTCAATCGCCAATCTCCAATCCACCACACCCCTTCTCTTCGGCGTCGCCCTCGTCATGATCGGCCTCTGCTTCAAAATCGGCGCCGTGCCGATGCAGGTCTGGATTCCTGATGTCTATCAAGGCGCACCCACCCCCACCACCGCCTTCCTCTCGGTCGGATCGAAAGCCGCGGGCTTCATACTCACGATCCGTTTCCTTGAACCACTCCTCGCAAACCCCGCCACCAGCGGCCCGATCCTCAAGCTGCTTCTTATCCTCGCGATGGTCACCCTGCTCTTCGGCAACCTTGCCGCCATCCCGCAAACGAACTTCAAACGCCTGCTTGGCTACTCGTCGATCGCCCACGCCGGATTCCTCCTGCTCGCTCTCGCCACCGGCAAAGCCGAAACCACCGACGCGCCCGGCGCGATCACCGTGGTTTCGTTCTACCTCGCCACTTACCTGATCATGACGCTCGGCGTGTTCTTCATTCTCGCGCAAGTTCGCATCCAACGCGACGGCGAACGCATCCACGATTTTGCCGGCCTCGGAAAATCCAATCCGTTGCTCGCCACCGCACTCACGATCCTGCTCGCTGCGCTCGCTGGCATCCCGCTCACCGCCGGCTTCATCGGCAAGTTCATGGTATTCTCTCTCGCCATCAACGCCGGCCTCTGGTGGGGCGTGGCCATCGCCGCCATCGGCGCAGCCGCCGGATTCTATTACTACTTCGGCACCATCAAAGCGATGTGGTGGACACACGATGGCAACCCGACTCCTGTCACTCTCCCGGCCATCAGCAAACTCTGCGTCGCCACGCTCACCTTAGCGACGCTCATCTTCGGCTTCTGGCCACAGCTGATCCTCGCGCTGCTGCGCTGATTCCATTTTATCCCCCCTGCTAGCTGGGATTTGACGCGCTGAGCGACTTCACTCAAGCCAGTCGACCATCACGCGTCGACTGGCTTATGTTTGCGCGCAAGGGCTATTACAAATCCTTCACGCAGCGAAAGCCGGTGTGGCTGCTACCCGTATCAGGCGAGACCCCACGACGGGCACTGGGACGATAGCTTTCGCAGTAATTGGGAGCGCACAAAAATGAGCCACCTTTAAGCACGCGTTCTTGCGTTTGATAAGGTTCGCCTGGGTTGTAACTCGACTTCGGTCCTTGCGGATTTTCGCAGCAACCTTCGAGTTTGCTGCGTGCATGCGTGTCGGGTCGGTACCAATCGCTCACCCAGTGCCACACATTTCCGGCCATATCATACAGCCCGTAAGCATTCGCGGGATAGGTCATCACCGGCGCGGTGCCCGCATAGCCGTCTTCCTTAGTGTTTCGGTAGGGGAAATTTCCAGTCCATGTGTTGGCCATGAATTTGCCATCGCGCATGAATTCATCACCCCATCCGTAGCGTTTTCTTTCAAGTCCTGCGCGCGCGGCAAACTCCCATTCAGCTTCGGTTGGCAATCGCTTGCCCGCCCACTTAGCATAGGCGTTGGCATCGTCCCACGAGACATGCACCACGGGATGCTGATCCCGACCTTCGAGATTGCTCTGCGGTCCTTCGGGATGCTGCCAGCTCGCACCGGGCATCCATCGCCACCACTGATCAAATTGAGTCAGATCGACAGGTCCATCAGTTGGCGAAAAAACCAATGAACCGGGCTGCAGCATCTCATCGGGCGGCTTCGGCGTGCCGGGCGCGACCTGTTTTTTCATCTCCTCCCAATTGAGCGGCCTCTCGGCGGTCGTCTTGTACCCTGTCGCTTCCACAAACTTGCGAAATTGCGCGTTGGTGACCGTATGCTGATCCATCCAAAAACCACCCACCCGCACCTTCACGGCAGGCCGTTCGTTCTCCTGACTGTAAGGCTCGTCGCTGCCCATCAGAAACTCACCACCCTCAATCTTGACCATTCCCGCTGGCTCTGCCGACTTCGTCGTTGGTTCCGCAGTGCTCTCGACCCGCTTGCACTGCACAGAGCTCAGCCAGACCATCAAACTCATCACAGGCGCCAATCGAAGAAATTTCATGCAGCAAAACTTTGGCTCAAAAACCCAAAATGTGAACCGCTTTTTTGAGCAGCAATTGTCGATCCAATCACTTCTGGCACTTTGGGCACCAGTAGGTTGAGCGCTGGCCAATGACCGCATGACGGATCGGGGTGCCACATACACGGCATGGCTCGCCTTTGCGTTCGTAAACGAAAAGTTTTTGTCGAAAATACCCGGGCTCGCCGTCCGAATTAAGGAAATCTCGCAGGGTTGTTCCGCCCTCGGCAATCGCGTCGCTCAGCACCTCGCGAATCGCTTGCACAAGTTTGGCGAGGCGTGGCTTCGAAATACGATTGGCTTTGGTGCGTGGCAAAATGCCCGCGCGAAACAGGGCCTCGGAGGCATAAATGTTGCCAACGCCGACTACCACCTTGACATCCATGATCACGAGCTTGATCGCTGCCGAGCGTTTGGCGCAGGCGTGCTGCAGGCACTCCGCCGTGAAGCCGGATTCCAATGGCTCAGGCCCCAGATGCTTCAATAAGGCATGCGTCATCGGATCACCTCGCAGCAAGAGCACCAATCCGAATCGACGCGGATCATGAAAGCGCAGCTGTTTGCCATTCGCGAGCGTGATGCCGACATGGTCATGCGTCTTCCACGCATCCGCTGGCGAGATCACACGAAGACTGCCGGACATGCCGAGATGAATCAGCAAGGTCCCCGCGCCTTCGATCTCGAGCAGCAGGTACTTCGACCTGCGACGCAGGGCTAAAATTTTCTTTCCCTCGATGTTGGAAATGGATCGGGAAACGGGCTGACGCAGGTCGCGGCGGCGCACGATCACCTCCTTGACGCGCACGCCGAGCACGTGAGGCTCGATCCCTCGACGGGTGGTCTCGACTTCGGGCAATTCGGGCATATTGGAGGACTTTGAGGTTGCCCGCATCCTAAGCGCACTCGCGGACGAATCAAGATCGGTACTTGCCAGCTGCAAGCATCGGCGGCATAGCCATTTCATGCATCAGGCATTCATCCTTGGCGCCGGTCTGGGCACTCGCTTGCGACCGCTCACCGACCGATTGCCCAAGCCGCTCGTCCCCTTGTTTCACCAACCCATCGCCGCATGGACGGTCAATGCCTGTGCGAAACTTGGAATCCGACGCTTTGCCATCAACACCCATCACTTGCCATCGGAGTGGGATGCATTCGCTGCGCAATTCAAGAATAGCGATATCACATTTTTCCACGAACCCATCTTGCTGGAAACCGGCGGCGGACTTCGCAACATCAGCGAATGGGTCGAAGAATCACCACTGCTCGTTCACAACGGCGACATCTTCAGCACCATGCCGCTTGACGCGCTCATTGCCGCTCACAAGGCCTCGTGTCTGCCAGTGACCCTTGCCCTTAGATCGCATGGCACCGCCAAGCACATCGCGCTCAATGCCGACGGAAATCGGGTCATAGACATCCATGAAAAACTTAAAGTCGCCGCAGGCACGCATGTCTTCAGCGGTATTTACTGCGTGAGCTCAGAATTCATTCGCCAGATTCCCGCAAACGAAAAAATTTCGGTCATCCCATTCTTTCTCGAGCTAGCAAAAAAAAATCAACTTGGTGCGATCACGCTTGATGAGGGCATCTGGCTCGACCTCGGCGACCGCGAATCCTACCTCCGCGCGCACCGCGAACTCGATCTGGCTCCGCGCATGCATCCGAGTGCATTGATCCATCCCGAAGCCACTGTCATTGATTCAGTGATCGGACCCAATGCGGTCATCGAGCCCGGCGCGGTCATTCGTAACTCTGTCATTTGGTCGAGTGCAAAAATTTCATGCGACGCAAACCTCACCAACTGCATTATTTGCTCATCGAGTCCCGTGCATGGCACTCATCACGATGCGGATCTTTGAAGAGCCGATACGAAACCCGTTTAATTTTTCGACCATGAATCAGGTTCTAAACCAATTGCCGCGAGCTGCGATGTCCGGCGAATTTGTGCCGCAGCATTACTTCCGCAAAATCGAGCCTGCCGAAATTCGTCGCGAAGGAAGACCACTTGAAATCGATCTCGGCTGTGGCGACGGATCTTTCTTAATGGAGATGGCCCGTCATCACCATGATCGCGACTTCCTTGGCGTCGAGCGCCTGCTTGGCCGCGTGCGCAAGGTCTGCAAAAAAATTTCACGTGCAGGACTCGATAATGCACGCGTGTTGCGACTCGAGAGCCGTTATGTTGTCGAGTGGCTACTGCCGGAAAATTCCGTTTCACGACTCCACCTGCTTTGCCCCGATCCGTGGCCAAAGCTTCGCCATCACCGCCGACGGCTCATGAACGAAGATTTCCTCCAGGCGGTGCACAGCGCACTCGAGCCTGGCGGCGAATTTCTCTTCATGACCGATCACGAGGAATACTTTCAGTGGGCAGAGGAAAAGGTGGATTCATTCGGCAAGTTCAGACGCATCGAGTGGCGGGAAGATTCGTTCTTTTATCCCAAGACCGATTTCCAAAAACTCTGGGAAAGCGAAGGCAAAAAAATGTGGCGACTGCGCTGCCGCAAGCCCGCTGAATGATTTGAGCACAAGCGCATCAACGCCGCTTCAACACGAGTGGCTCCTTCTGAAGATAGCCGATCAAACGCAAGTCTCCGTTGTCATCGACATTGATCGTCAACCCGCCCGCTGCGGACTGATCAATCACTTGAATGCCGCGCGATTTCCAATAGTCGACAGTTTCATCAGATCGCCGCTCCTCGGGCGGAAAATCTGGGTTTGAGAAAACAATGACGCGCGGATCGACCGCATGAAGAAACGCATCGCCCAGTGAAAGATCGTTGCGATGACAGCCCGCTATTATCACATCGGCCGCAACATCAGTGCCGGCCTCAAGCATTTGATTCTCCGTAGAGATGCCCGCATCACTGGTGAAAAGAATTTTCCATCCGCGCCAATGCAAGCGGTAAACCGCCACCCGATCATCGGCGCGAACCATTTGCTCGAGTGGATCCGGCGAATGGACAACCTCTATGCGGGCACCATTAGGCAAATTCATGGATCCGACTTCACCTGCCAGGCGAATGTTCATTCCAGCGGCATTCGCCATCCAAGATCGATAAGCAGGACTTCGTGAAAGCTTGACGGGCACGATGGCCTCGCGAAGTGCAAAGGCCTCCCACACGGCTATGCCACCGCCAAGGTGATGACCATCAGGATGAGTCAAAACCACTGTATTCGGGCGCATGCCCAGGCGCCGCATGGACGGCATCATCGTATGGCGAAATCCATTCCGATCCGCGCAATCAATCAAGACCGCATCACCCGTTTCACCATAAAAACAGGCGCCGCCGACACCGCGATCGAGATCATAAATCAGCAGTCCAGGTCGCATCGATTTTTGAAGCTCCAGGTGCGCGCCGGGCAGCGATGCAAAAAATTCAGCCGACTCGATTGATGCCTTCGCAACAAGCGCATTGGCACGATTCAACCCGCGTGAAATTGGCTCGGCAATTGGCGAGATCGCCATTGCGAACAGGGAAACGCAAAGAAGCACAAACACCAATGGCACGAGCACCAATCCGGCGAAAATCGAAACCGGTGTCGCCATGCCGAAATGAAACAGCGTCAATGGCGTTGATCCAACTGCCGCCGCGGTCGATACGGCCAGCGATTGAGCGACGCTTTGGCGTAACGACAAAAACCAGCGACGCGCGCGACTCATTTGATCGATCGGCAAATACAATTCCGGCGCCGACATCCAACGAAAGCAACTGGTGAACCACGCAGTTCCTACCGCAATGGCAGCCACCACTCCATACGACAACTGAACGCCGATCTGGTGCAACATGCGTCCATCCCAAAACAGACCGATGAGCAAGACCGCGCCCAAGGCATTGAGAAGATCCGGCTTGCGGCGAAATGCAAAAGCTCCAAGAAACAACGCGGCCATCCACGCGGAGCGAAGTGCTGACGCGCTATTTCCCGTGATCCAAGAATAGCCAAAGATCAATGGCAGCAATACGAGTGCAGCGTGACGACGCGAAACACCAAGTCGTCCCAGCACAAACCAACCAATACTTCCGACCATCGCTACATGTAGACCGCTTACTGAAAACACATGAAGCGTGCCGCTCTCGCGAAACGCTGCCACCAGTGTGTCGGCGTCACGCGGTGTCTCACCCATCACCACCGCACGAATCACCATCGCCTCACGCGAATCCTCATCAAGACCAGCGGTCACGCCTGAGCGAAACGATTGGCGAATCTTTGCCCCCAAGGCGGCATGCCAAGGCGTCGATGCTTCATCGGGCACATCTGAAGCCTGAAAAACCACCGCCACATCCTGATTTCTCAACCACTTTGCTCGATCAAATTCACCGGGATTTCTCGGCTCTGGCAGAGCATTGAAATTTCCCGCCGCGCTCAACGTCGAACCTTCGACTCGCATCTTTCCCCTGCCCTGCCACAGCACCTTTGCGCCCTCAAACGGTCCATCAAGGACCTTCGCTTTTGCCCGCCAAAACTTTTCACTGCCATCGCTGTCCTCCAACAATCGCACACTCAAATTCGCAGCGCCCGAGCGCGACAGCAGTCGCTCGAAATTTTGCTGACACCCCAAGCGCCATGACATCATTCCAGCCGCTACCACCGCGCACAAAAACCATGCCAGCCCGCGACGCCAGTTACCCAAATAAGCGCCTAACAAGCCTGCGGCGCAAATCACTGCCACCAAAGTCCATGGACCAACGCCAACCGCAATCACGGCGAGCATCGCTACTAGGGCAGCGGCAAACAAGGGCCGTCGCCCAATGCGTTTAATCAACCACGCACGCATGGTGAGCCGTCTGGCAAAGGTTTATTCGTTACCGCCGCCAGAAAATACGAGACTCTCGCCCATCTTGTTCCACTCGACCAACTTGTGGTTCGCGTTGGCTGAATGACGCGTGTTGGGGTAGAGGTCGATCACTTGCCGCATGATCGCCGCCGCGGTGGCACGATCGCCATTGATCTCATCATAAAGTTCGGCCAAGCGGAACATGAGGTAGG
>JBEEOX010000054.1:0-8774 GCA_041191425.1 Verrucomicrobiota bacterium
TGCCTCTCACTGGCAAATTTCATCAGCGCCGCGACATCAGCAGTGGATTCGGCAAAGACCACCGCATCAGGCGGATGACTGGCATCCCACTTGTCGGTCGAGTGAGTGGCGATCAGTTCGGCACTGATGCTGACTTTTTCCTTTCCCAAAAGGGAAACGAGCGGGTCAATCCAATCGGCAGAGGCGGATTCCATCGGGTCGCGCCAAGAGTGGCGGGCGCGGCCGATTCGTCAATCCCCTGCTGCGCATTACGCAAAATGCTAAGAGTTTTGTTGGCCTGCGATTTCAATCTCTCACTATCTTGTATTCCGAAACCCTATTGTGATCATCGAGTCGGAATACCAGCCACTCCGAGTCAATGCTCATGAACCCGCGCTCCGGTCCAAGCCAGTAAACCATATCAAAGTTTCTAAAACACTCTGTCTTGTCCGGTTCTCCGACGATCGCAATCACCTGCTCCCGAGTCATTCCTCGAAAATTGTGGTTGTTCAGCAAATCATCCACCATTCGAATTCTTACAGTGCTGGCGTGGTTGTGAGGGGCCTGCCATGCAGTCAAACTAAACTCCTGCCTATTCCATCGCTCGCGAATGGAGTCTGCAAAAAAGAACCAGATGCCAGAGCAAACAGTAGCCGCCACGACCAAGCCGACGAGAAGCAATGGTAAAGGGAGTGAATGCTTGCGCTGGCTCATGACACGCGGAGAGAACTAACATCCGCTGGTCGATCGGTCAGCTTTCATTCATCAATTTTTTCACATTGCTTGGAAAAATTTTCAGCGTCTTTTTCTTACACTGAAAAGATCATGGACAGGGCCGCACCCTCACGCGTAGATCTTCTTGTAATACTCGTCGGCCATGCGATCGGCATCGAAGAATGGCACGATATCGTTCATCGAGTTGAGAACAATGCGGCTCCAGTCATCGGGCTTTTCGTAATAGGTCGGCAGGATCTTTTCGTTGAGCGCCGAGTAGAATCCGAGCATGTCGTGGCGATCGCGATCTTCCGCCGAAAGCGAGAGATCGGCCGGCGGGATGATGAAGGAATTTTCACCGTCCTTGGCGAATTCGCAGACCCAGCCGTCGTAGGTGGAGACATTGACCGAGCCGTTCATGGCGGCGGTCATGCCCGAGGTGCCCGAGGCTTCGCGGGTGACGATCGGGTTGTTGAGCCAGATGTCAGATCCGTTTTTGAGGAATCGCGAAAGTTCGAGTTCGTAGCCGACGAGGACCGTGGCATTCGGGTAATCGCGGGTGAGGCGGATGAGGTGGTTGAAGATTTCGATCGCGGTGTAATCGAAGGGATAGGGCTTGCCGGCCCAGATGATTTGCACCGGGTATTTCGAGTTGTTGAGCATCGCGCGGAACAACTGAATGTCGCGCGTGATGAGATCGGGACGCTTGTAAGCTGCAAAGCGGCGGGCCCAAACGATGGTCAGCACATCGGACTTGAACAACTTGCCGGTCTGATCGGCGACGACGCGGAACAAGCGCTCCTTGAGCTCGCGTTTGCGATGGCGCAATTCTTCGATCGAGCCTCCTTGTCGCGCGTGCTCCATGCCGTGATCGGCCCAGTATTTTTTGTTCTGCGCGTTGGTGACGTGGGTGATCTCGCAAATGTTCGGATAGTCCTTCCACATCTGACGTGAAACTTCGCCGTGCAATTTTGAAACGCCGTTGGCGATGCGGGCCATGCGCAGCGCGGCGAGCGAGTGATTGAACTCCGAGCCCTCGATGCCGGTGATCTCGCGCACCTCCTCTTCTGAGACTCCGCCAAAAAAAGTGAAATCCTTAAGCAGGTTGAAATCATGACGCTCGTTGCCCGCCTCCTCGGGTGTATGTGTGGTGAAGACCAAGCGCTTCTTCACCTCCTCGAGGCTGTGGTGCTTTTCATAAAGGTGGAACGCGGCGGAGAGACCGTGCGCTTCGTTGAGATGCCAAACCTCGGGGTCCACGCCGAGCTCATCGAGCAGCTTGGCACCACCCGCGCCGAGGATGATGTATTGCGCGATGCGGCGGCGATGATCCTGATCGTAAAGTCGGTGGGTGATTTCGCGCGAAAGTGAATCGTTCTCCTCGATGTCGGTGCTCAGGAAGAACATCGGCACGGTACCAAAAATATCGCCTGGCAGGAACATCGCTTTCACCCAAACTGGATGACCGTGAACCTGCACCGTGTAGCGGATACCGGTGTCCTGCAAAAAGGCGTATTCCTTTTTGCGAAACTGCACCGCGAGCTCGCGATCCTCACCGCGGGCCTGATTGTAATAACCGTAGGTCCAGAGGATGCCGATGCCGCAGAGGTTTTGTTTCAGATCGGCTGCGGCACGCATGTGCGATCCGGCAAGGAAGCCGAGACCCCCGGAGTAAATTTTGAAACTTTGATCGATCGCGAATTCGCAGGAAAAATAAACCGCGCTCTTGGCGTACTGCGGAGCGATCTCGTAGTTGTGGGAGAATGGTTTGGGCAAAAAAGAAGACGGCATGTCGTTGATGTGTTGTGTGTGAACTGTGCTTGTGAATGTGACGGACGCTTGGGCGGTTGGATTAAATTTAATGGATGTAAAATTCTCTAACGCTGCCGCTCACGTCGACATGGTGCGTATCTGACGCTCATTTCATACCAATTGATCAAAAATCCACGAAAACAAAGCATGGGCGAATCAGGCGAACACCGTTGAAGTTCCACTTGCGGCCGACCCTGTCAAAATCGCCATCACGGCGGGGCGGTCAACCCGATTTCAACGCTGATTAGCTTTTGACATGCAATCAATTGATTTTCAATCGATTGGAATCGGTGATGGCGTCCACGAAAAGACGCTTTAGGATGGAAAATAATCCCCATGACGGCAGAAAAATTCATCCCATCGCTACTGGAAGACCTCGGGGCTTGGAAGGTCTTTGCGTCGGGTCAGGCGGAGGGCCAAGTGAGTCGTGGCGCGGATGGTGGCCTGAAATTGGATTACGATTTCCATGAGGGTGGCGGATTTGTGGCGCTTCGGCGGGAATTGGAATTTGCGATGCCGGAGTCCTACGAGCTGGGTTTCGATCTCAGCGGCTCAGGGGCGAAGAATGATTTTGAATTCAAGCTGGCCGATCAAGCTGGTGTCAATGTGTGGCGTCATCGCCGCGAGCCATTGGATCTGGGTCGCGAGCCATTGGCATTCCGAGTTTGCGAGCGCGACCTGCCATTCGCATGGGGGCCAGCAGGTGGCGGCACACTTAGTGCGGTCGGCGCGGTGGAGTTTGTGGTGACGGCTACCGAAGGCGGTCGCGGCTCTTTGGAAATTTCGAATCCATGGTTTGAGGATCAATCGTTGCGCCTGCCCTTGGAGGTTAGCGCTTCAAGTGGTGCAAACGCCGCGTTGGTTCTGAACAATGAAAGCGGCACCCATTGGCAGGCCGATGCGAATGATGCCGCGCCGTGGTGGGTGGTGGATTTTGGAAAAACGCATCGCTTCGGCGGACTGCTCATCGAATGGCCCAAGGCCGGTGTGTTGCGCGACTTTGAGGTGCTGGCTTCGAATGATGGACGCACATGGTCGCTACTACGACGGGTGACAAATGCGCGCGGTGCAAAAAACCACTTGGCCATACCTGGTGCCGAAACGCGCTTTTTGAAGCTCGAATTTGCCGACTCCGAGTCCGCTTCGCTGCGGCGACTGCAAGTGAAGCCCGATGCCTTTTCGCGTTTGCACAACGATTTCATCCACCATGTCGCCGAGGATTTTCCGCGTGGTTGGTTTCCGCGTTACTGGCATCGCGAGCAATCGTATTGGACGGTGATTGGCACGCCCGAGGGTGGACGCCGCGCGCTGATCAACGAAGAAGGTCTGATCGAAACCGACGAGGGCGCATTTTCGATCGAGCCATTCATCGTCAGTGAAGAAGGGTTGCTCACATGGGCGGACGTGTCCACGAGCATTGCCTTACCCGATGGCGGTGAGCCGATGCCTTCGGTGATGTGGCACGCAAAGGGCTTGAGTTTGGAAATTCTGCCGTGGCTTCGCGGCAACGGCAGGAGCATGGAACTGTGCGTGAATTATCGCCTGCAATGCGATGGCGCGCAGGAAGGCATCAAACTGATCCTCGCGCTGCGGCCTTATCAGGTCACTCCACCCTGGCAGGCATTTCGCCACATGGGTGGACGCACGACCTTACAAAAAATTGAATGCGACGCGCGCGGCATTTTAGCCGACGGCAAAGCGATTTCATTTTTTCCACACGCTTCGAATGTAGGTGCCGCGACCTTTGATGAAGGAGGCGTGCTGACAGATCTGGCTCAGGGAAAAGCACCGCAGACCGCTAGCGTGAATGATGAATACGGCCTCGCATCGGCGGCCATCGAATGGATGCTTGCACCGGGTGAAACAAAACTCGAAGTCGAAATTTGCGTTCCTTATTTTGAAAGTACATCAGCTGCGCCGAATCATTCGTGGGATGACGCGCTGAGCGAATGGCAAAAGGTGTTGGGCGGCGTCGAATGGCATGTACCCGATGCCGCGAAAGACGCGATCGCCACACTGCGCAGTGCCTGCGCACAGATCATGATCAACCGCGATGGCGCGGCCTTACAGCCTGGCGCGAGACGCTACACGCGCTCGTGGATCCGCGATGGCGTGATCATGGGCGCGACTTTGGCGAAGTGCGGTTTGGCAGAACCCTTCAAGCGCTTCATGGAGTGGTATGCGCCATTCCAGCGTGACGACGGCTTTGTGTTTTGCGTGGTCGACCGCGATGGTGCCGATCCCTTGGTCGAGCACGACAGTCATGGGCAATTCATTTGGGGCATGCGTGAAGCGCATCGTGCGACAGGTGATTTTGCATTTGTCGAAGCGTGCTTTGATCGCGTAGCGCGCGCGGCTGATCATCTCATTGCTCTGCGGCGTCAACGCATGAGCGAGCATTATCGCAACGGCGAACTGGCCGCGTGCTTCGGGCTCTTGCCGGAATCGGCGAGCCACGAAGGATATTTGGCGCATCCCGTGCATTCGTATTGGGACGACTTCTGGGCTGTGCGCGGATTGCAAGCAGCGGCGGAGCTTGCGAAAAAAATTAGTCGCGATGAGCAGGCGAGGCTTTGGAAAAAGGAAGCTGATGAGTTTTTGCAGGATCTGATCCGCTCGATCGAAAGCGTCATTGCCACGCGAAATTTGAATTACATTCCCGGATCGGTCGAGTGGGCCGATTTCGATCCGACAGCGACCGCCAATGCGGTTGCACAACTCGACTTTGCCGATGCCCTACCACAAGGGCCGCTGCAAAAAACTTTCGAGACCTACCTCACAGGATTTCGACGCAGGCAGGATCCGAAATATCCATGGACGAATTACAGCGCCTACGAAATCCGCATCATCGGCGCGCTGGTGCGCCTTGGAAAACGCGCGGAGGCCAATGAGCTTTTGGATTTTTTCCTCGCCGACCGCAGACCGCGTGAGTGGAACCAATGGCCGGAAATTTCGTGGCGCGATCCACGCTCACCAGGCCACCTCGGCGACCTGCCACACACCTGGATCGCGGCTGAGTATGTGATCGCGTTAATCTCGATGATTGCATCTGAGCGCGAATCGGATGACTCCCTCATGCTAGCGGCAGGCATGCCGTGTTCATGGATCAGCGGCGATGGCTTCGAAGTGCGCGGACTCCTAACACGATATGGAAAAATCGATTTTCGCATCGCACAAAGCGATCACGATACAATCGATGTCTGCATCAAAGGACTGCGCGAAATCCCCGCCGGTGGATTGTGGATCGAGCCACCCTTGCCGTCAGGCAAGCGCATCGATGGAGCACCGGCAGACGGCAAACGCGTCGAAGTCAATAGCTTGCCATATGTCGCAAAGCTAAAATTACTCAGCTTACGAGAGGGCAACACAGCTTGATGCGGAGGTGGGAATGCAGCTTCCGGCTTGCCGGTAATCAGAAACCATCCGCGAGGCGGCTCACCGGCACAGCCACCGGAGACGAAAGGAGCATCGCGACTGGAGGCGGAGGTGGGAATCGAACCCACGGATGACGGTTTTGCAAACCATTGCCTTACCACTTGGCTACTCCGCCCAGCGCTTGTCGCGGGAGCGATTTGGTAACGGCGGGCTGGGGCTTTGTCAACGCGTGATTGTCGAAATTGCCTTATCCAGAGCCGCGATGGCGTGATCGAGCTCGTCCGGACTGACGCAAAGCGGTGGCATAAGGACGATGGTATCGAGGATCGGCCGCGTAAGGAGCCCGTGATTTCGTGCTTCCCGGCAGACCTGCTCGCCGATGCGGGACTCGACAGGGAACTTCGCGCCATCGCTGTGGCGCAATTCGATGCCCGCAATCAACCCGCATTGGCGTACTTCATGCACCAGCGGGTGACTTGCCTTCAAGGCCGCGAGTCCTGTTTTGAGCTGTTCGATTTTGGACAGAAGTTTTTCGAGGGTTTTTTCGGTTTCGAAAAGTTGGAGGCTGGCAAGCGCAGCAGCACACCCGAGTGGGTTGGCTGAAAAACTATGTCCATAGTAGAAAGCTCGGTCGGCGGACCCTAAAAACGCCTCATACACCTTGCCGGTGGTGAGGGTGGCGGCGAGCGGCAGGTAGCCGCCAGTGAGCCCCTTGGCGAGACAGAGGAAATCCGGGATCACGCTTTCCTGCTGACAGGCAAACATGGTGCCGGTGCGACCAAAACCCGTCATCACCTCATCAAGGATGATATGAATGCCATGCGCGTCGCACCACTCGCGCAGTTGCGCGAGCATTCCTTTCGGCCATGGCCGCATTTCGTTGACGCCTTGGATGAGCGGCTCAATGACCACGGCCGCGACCTCGCGTATTCCGCTGTTTGGCAAGCTGCGCAAAGTTTCCAGCGAATCCACATGCCGCACCGCGTAGCCACTGCCTTTGAATCGTTCGAAAAATCGCCCCACGCCGCCCAGCGATGCCGCGCCGAGCGTGTCGCCGTGATAGCCGTTGGCAAAAGCGATGAAGCTTCTTCGTTCGGGCTCGCCACTTTGCTGACGATACTGCAACGCAAGCTTCAGCGCGCATTCAACAGCGGTCGAGCCATCGTCCGAGTAAAACACCCGCTCAAGCGTCTGCGGCGGGAAGAAGCCGCAAAGTTTTTCTGCCAACTCAATCGCCAGTGGATGGGTGAATCCCAAAAACGACACATGCGAAATTTGCTCAAGCTGTTTGCTGATCGCTTCATTGATCGCCGAATGACCGTGGCCATGGATGTTCGTCCAGATGGTCGAGTTGCCATCAAGGTAGCGTCGGCCCTCCGAGTCCCAGAGCCAGACACCTTCGCCGCGCACGATGACGATAGGCTCATGATCAGTTGCACACCACTCGGACTGCCGCGTGAACGGATGCCAGCAGTGCGCGCGGTCGGCCTCAATCCAGCGGCGGGTGTCATCACGCATCGCCACAATCATGGACGCCTCCCCCACCCCGGCAAAGCCGAAAGCGGTCAAAGGATCAGGAACGGATCAGTCCAAGTTTCGTGTAATTGGCGCCAAGGATCGGCTTGAGATCGGGTGCTCTCAGCCAATCAGTGAGCAGACTGGCATAAACGCTGCGGAAATCGACGCTGTGCGTGATGTCGCCATCTGAGAGTTCAGTGAGACTCGGATGCTTGCCGTGGAGGCCGGCACTCACGCCGGCACCCGCCACGAATAGACAGGAGGCTTTACCGTGGTCGGTGCCAGCGCTGGCATTCTCCGCCACGCGGCGGCCGAATTCGGAAAAGGTCATCAGCACGACGCGCTTGTCGTTGCCCTGTTGTCTCAGGTCGGCAAAGAACGACTTGAGCCCGCTATCGAGCTGCCCCAGCAGACGATCGTGCGTGTTGACCTGTTGGTTGTGGGTATCGAATCCTCCATGGCTGACATAATACACGCGCGTTGGCATGCCACCCGCGATCATGCGCGCGACGAGGTTGAGGTTGCGGGCGAAAGGCGTACCATCGTAGGTGACAGTGGTTTTGTGCTTGGCAGCGAGCTTCAGAATTTTTTCCGAGCTGACGCGCGCATCAAGGGCGACGCGTTCGAGAAATTCCAAGTTGCTTTCGCCTTGGATACCGCCATAACGACCTCCAGCGGGCATGGCGATAGAGGCACCTGAAACCGCGTCGTCATCGTCGCCGGGTTGATTCAGCTCGGCGAAAAATTCCTCGGCGAGTGCCTTTTGTCCGCCGCTGTGAATCCAGCGGTAAAGCTCGGGAGAGTTGAGACAAACGCCAGGATTTTTGAGCGCACCGAAACTCTCCGGCTGGGTTTTGTTAAAGCTCATGCCGACCGTCGGATCAGCACCCGGGCATGCACTGTCGAAATAACGCCCAAGCCAACCAGTGCCGCTGCGGTTGCTCGGGTCGCCAGTTTCCCAGATCGATGTGGAAACAAAATGCGAGCGGTTCGGATTTGGGTAGCCGACTCCCTGCACGATGCCCAGTCCACCTTCCTTGTAAAGCGATCCAAGGAACGGCATCGCGGCATTCAATCCGACATGATCGCTGAGGCGGATGATTTCCTTTTCTTTCTTTGCCAGACGCGGACGGGCCTTGTGATAAGCGTCGTCGGCATAAGGGATCAGCGTGTTCAGTCCATCGTTTCCACCCGCCAACTGAACTACGACAAGTATCGTATCATCCTTGCCGGTGGTTGCTTGAACGGCGAGATCCTTGGCCTCCATGTGAAGTTGGGCAAAGGTGCGTTCGACAAACATCGGAACTGTCCATGCCGAGGACGCACCCAGCATGGTTGAGCGGAGAAATTCGCGGCGGGTTTTCATGGCGTGCGGG
>JBEEOX010000055.1:0-8732 GCA_041191425.1 Verrucomicrobiota bacterium
GAGTATGAAGGCAAATTAAACTTCATCACGCCGGCCTTGGCATCGGTCGACAAAATACTCTTCCAGCCGGATCCCTTTTGAAAGACCTCCACACTGACATTGGAATACCCCTTGGGAACAGTGACAGTGATGGACTTTTGTTTGGCTGAGAGCTTTGACTTCAATTGCACTTTAGGACCAAGCCCCGCGTGAAGCGGTAGACTGCAGGCAATGAATGCCAAAAAGACAAAGGTCAGTTGGCTGATTCTGAGCAGCCGTAATCTGGTAAAAATCGCCATGATGTGAGTTTGTGAGTGAGATGCCAATGATCCGTCAGAGACAGAAGATTGGATCAGATATTTCAGAATTGGTTACCGTGAATTTTTTCTCGGGCTAACTGGTATGGCAAAGTTGGGGTGGTGGCAAAATCAAGGGCAATTTAGGCTCATAAAACAGATCCTAGCAAGCAAATATCCCCTTCCCGTGCACCGCCGATGCCCGATTGACAGACCCCGCCGCTGCTCGCAGTCTTCGCCTGACCCATGTCCGAACTCCGCCATTCGCCCCTCGAATCCGCTCATCTTTCCCTCGGCGCCCGGATGGTGCCCTTCGCCGGATGGAACATGCCCGTCCAGTACAGCTCCATCATCGACGAGCATCAGGCGGTCCGCCAAAAGGTCGGGATCTTCGACATCTCCCACATGGGTCAGGTATTTGTGAGTGGGCCAGATGCTCTTGATCAGCTCAACCGCCTCCTCACCAATGATCTCGCGAAACTGGCGGTCGGTGAGGGTCAGTACACGATCATGTTGAATGAAAAAGCTGGCGTGATCGATGACCTTATCGCCTATCGCAGCGCAGCCGAGGACTATTTTCTCGTGATCAATGCCTCAAAAATCGACGAGGATGTCGCTTGGTTGAGCAGTCATCTTGGGAATGGCGCGATCATGCGCAACGAAAGCGACCAGTGGGCAGGCATGGCAATCCAAGGCCCGCATACTACTGAAATTTTCTCGCAGGTCTTCCCCTCGGAAACTCTCCCGGCACGCAATGGCATCACTACCCTCGCCAACGGATCGATTGTTTGCCGCACAGGCTACACTGGTGAGGATGGATTCGAGTTCTTCTGCCCGGCAGCCGATGGCATCGCGTTCTGGGAAAAATTCATCGCCGCCGGTGCCGCCCCCTGTGGTCTCGGCGCGCGCGACACGCTCCGCCTCGAGATGGGCTTCCCGTTGAATGGCAACGATCTCTCGCTCGAGCGCACGCCGATCGAGGCCGGACTCGGGTTCTTTTGCGACCTGCAAAAATCCGCCTTCACCGGCCGCGAAATTCTTGCCCGGCAAAAATCCGACGGCCCGCAACTCAAGCTCACCGCAGTCCGCTGCACCGAAAAATCGCCGCCACCGCGCGCTCACTATCCGGTACTCGACGCAAACGGACACACGATCGGCGAACTCTCCAGCGGCGCCCTCTCGCCGAGCCTCTCAATCGGCATCGGGATGGCCTACCTACCCGCCGAATACTCAAAAATAGGAACCCGCCTTCAGATCCAAGTCCGCGATCGCGCGTTTCCGGTCGAGGTGGTTAAAAAACCTTTTTACCAGCCCGCAACGAAGGCATAAGTAGCCGCAGTTCGTTTTCAAAAAATTTAAAATCACACCCATCATTTCCATCCCATGAACATTCCCGCCGACCTCCGTTACTGCGCCTCTCACGAATGGATCCGCCTCGAAGGCGATATTGCAACCGTGGGCATCTCCGATCACGCCCAGGCTGAGCTCACCGATGTAGTCTTCGTCGAACTCCCAACTATCGGACGCAAGGTTGACGCCGGCGATCCGACTGCCGTGGTCGAATCCGTCAAAGCTGCCTCGGACATCTACGCACCCATCGGTGGCGAAGTCATCGAAGCCAACGATTCGGTTGAAGCCGATCCTTCGCTCGTCAACACCGATCCGTACGGCAAGGGTTGGATCTTTAAACTTCGCGTGAAAGACCCCGCCGATGCGTCGCGCCTCATGGATGCCTCGGCTTATCAAAGCCACATTGCCTGAAAAGCGATGGGCACCACCTGCCCGACACTTTGATGAAAGTGACCAAGACACCCAAGTGCTTCGTGGGCGGTGCTTTCATCCGATCCGAAAGCGGGCGCGTCACAGCCATGCATGATCGCTCGGGCGCATTCTTTGCGAACATTCCGCTGTGTTCAAAAAAAGACCTGCGCAATGCCGTGGAGGCCGCGGCCAAAGGCCACGCTGCTTGGTCCAATCGCTCGCCTCACAACCGCGCGCAAATCCTTTACCGCCTCGCGGAAATGCTCGAGTCACGCTCTGCGGAAATGATCGAGGCCATCACCCTCACCGATACGAAATCCACCGCGCGCGAAGTTCGCGCCACGATTGATCGCATCGTTCATTTCGCGGGCTGGGCCGATAAGTACGAGCAAGTACTCGGCACGGTGAATCCAGTGGCCAGCTCGCATTTCAATTTTACCATCACCGAACCCGTCGGCATCGTCGCGATCATCGCGCCGGAAAAAAATCCACTGCTAGGGCTGGTCACTCTAACCCTGCACGCGATCACCACCGGAAATTCGGTCGTCGCGCTCGCGCCATCAAGTCACGCCTACCCGGCGATCCTGCTCGGCGAAATGCTCGCCACCTCCGACCTCCCCGCAGGCGTGGTAAATCTCCTCAGCGGTGACATCGTCGAGCTCGCTCCGACCATCGCCACGCACGAACACATTCGCGCGATCGCGGCCGCAGTCGTTCCAAACATCGCCAAAACACTCGAACAAGGCGCGTCCGCCAGCATAAAGCGCGTGCGCATCAGCCCGTCCAATACAGATTGGTTCGATGCCAAGATGGACAGCGCATGGCAGCTGCGCGATTTCACCGAAGCCAAAACCGTCTGGCACCCGATCGGTGCTTAAGCCATTGCCAGCCATCCATCACACACCGCCATGGGCATAGCCGACCGCGACTACCACCGATCACCGCAAGGCGGATTCCTCTCCAATCTCACCCCGGTGGTGAAATGGTTGCTATTCATCAACATCGCGATCTTCCTGCTCGATTACCTATTCATCCCGTTTGTTCTCGATTCAAATCTCGACGGAGAAAACATTCCCCGACTCATCGACTGGGGTGCTTTTTCGATCGAATCAGCCGCCCACCATTTCCAAATCTGGCGCTTCATCAGCTTCCAATTTCTCCACGGCAGCCTCGGCCACTTGCTCTTCAACGCGATGGGCATTTTCTTCTTTGGCCCATGGATGGAACGCTGGTGGGGATCATCGCGCTTTCTGATTTTCTACCTCCTTTGCGGCATCGGTGGCGCGATATTCTTCTCGCTGCTCACATGGACCGGTGTCGTCCCCGCCGATTCACAATCCATCCTCGTCGGCGCATCAGCTGGCATCTACGGCATCTTCATCGGTGTCGCGATCACCGCTCCCAACCTGCGCGTTTCGCTGCTGTTTCCCCCGATCGAACTCTCGATGCGCCAACTCGCCATCGCCCTGCTTGCCATCTCCGCGGGCTCGATCATCCTCAAACTCGGCGGTAACGAAGGCGGCGAAGCCGGTCACCTCGGAGGCGCGATCATCGGCGCCATCCTGATGCGCTGGCCGCACATCCTTTCGAACCCGCAAAGCGACCGCCGGCCGCGTCGACACAGAGCGACCGAACATAAAATCCGCCCGCGCACAACCATCGACCTCGAGCGCGATTCGGAGGTCGACCTCATCCTCGACAAAATTTCACAACAAGGTTTTCAAAGCCTCACGGACCACGAACGCGAGGTGCTGCGCAAAGCCGCCAATCAATCATCCAACGACTCATGACCGACGCCGAAATGATCCACTGCCCGGAGAACGACCGGCAAATTGACCGACTTCGCGCCATCATGCATCGCCTGCGCGCACCCGGTGGTTGCCCATGGGATGCGGAACAAACGCATCAATCATTAATTCCAAATCTGATCGAGGAATCATACGAAACGATCGATGCCATCCAGCGCGAGGACCATGAGCACCTCATGGAGGAACTCGGCGACCTATTGCTCCAAGTCATCTTCCACAGCGAACTCGCCGAGGAGGCCGGAAGATACAATCTCGACGATGTCGCACGCGGGATCTCCGACAAACTTGTGCGCCGTCACCCGCATGTCTTCGCGCAAAGCAACGCAACTACGACGGATGCCGTACTTCAGCAATGGGATGCCATCAAGCGCGGCGAAAAGGGCGATGAGGAAAAACCTTTTCTCCACGGCATTGGCAAAGGACTTCCCGCCATCCTTCGCGCCGCAAAGCTTCAGAAAAAAGCGGCGAAGGTAGGCTTTGACTGGCCCGATGAACATGGCATCATCGCCAAAATCCGCGAGGAAATCGCCGAACTCGAATCAGCCCACGCGCAAGGCCAAGCCCGAGAGATCGAAGAGGAACTCGGCGACCTGCTCTTTTCAGTCGTCAACCTCGCCCGCTTCCGCAACACCGACCCCGAACTCCTCATGGCCAACGCCAATGCCAAGTTTGAGCAACGCTTTGCAGTCATGGAGCAATACCTCAAAGACCAAGGCCTGAGCCTTGATAACGCCAGCCCCGAGCAAATGGAAGCTGCTTGGGAAAAGGTGAAAGA
This sequence comes from Verrucomicrobiota bacterium, assembly GCA_041191425.1. GTDB lineage: Bacteria > Verrucomicrobiota > Verrucomicrobiia > Verrucomicrobiales > Akkermansiaceae > Luteolibacter. The sequence goes on from JBEEOX010000055.1 coordinate 4,620, forward strand.
AGTCATAGGTCAATAGTCATTGGTCATTGGGGAAGAGAGAGAAGATGTCGATTCTTCTCTTGCCTCTTGCTTCTTGAAGTCTTGCGTCTTTCACCGGTAGGGCGACGCGGCCCTGCGGCGCCGATCCTCACCTGCCCGCCTGCTTGCCCCACGAATCCTTGAGCGCGACGCTGCGGTTGAAGACGGCCTTTTTGCCTGCCTGATGCTCAACCTCATCGGCAACGAAATATCCAACGCGCTCGAACTGACACGAAAACCCAGGCTCTGACTCGAGCAGCAATGGCTCGACCTTGGCTGTGATTTTTTTCAGCGAATGCGGGTTCAAAACCGAAAGGAATCCTCCCTCAACCACATCGGGATCCTCCACGCTGAACAAGCGGTCATAGAGGCGCACCTCGGCATCGACGCCACTCTCAACATCGACCCAATGAATCGCCGCGCGACATTCGATACCCTCGGGCGCATCAACACCAACCGTTCCTGGAATGATTTCAGCGCGGATCAATGAAATCTGACCATCCGAATCCTTCTCATACGAGACACAGCGAATGATGTGCCCTCCGCGCAAACGCACGCAACGCTCCGGGCCGAGTCGGAAAAATTTCTTTGGCGGATCTTCCATGAAATCCTCGCGTTCGATCCACACCTCACCGCTCATCGCGACCTCACGCTCGCCCATCTCCGGGTTCTGGGGATGATTCGATACCAGTGCTTTTGCCAAAGGCTCGGCTGACCAGTTTTCCAGCACCACTTTCACAGGATCGAGGACGGCCATGCGGCGCGGAGCCGATCGGTTGAGATAGTCGCGCACCTCAAATTCCAACAAGGCCATATCGGTCGTGCCATTGAACTTCGTGATGCCGATGCGTTTGCAAAAATCACGAATCGCCGCCGCAGGATAGCCACGGCGTCTCATGCCTGAAATCGTCGGCAGGCGAGGATCATCCCAACCATCGACATGGCCCTCTTGCACAAGCTGCAACAGCTTGCGCTTGCTCATCACCGTGTAGGTCAGGTTCAGCCGCGCGAACTCGATCTGACGCGGCTTGAACGGCACCGGACAATTTTCGATGAACCAATCGTAAAGCGGTCGGTGATTTTCAAACTCAAGCGTGCAAAGCGAGTGAGTGATGTGCTCCAACGCATCTTCAAGCGGGTGCGCGAAATCATACATCGGGTAAATGCACCAGGCGTCGCCGGTGTTGTGGTGCGGCGTATGCATGATCCGATAAAGCACCGGATCGCGCAGGTTCATGTTCGATGATGCCATGTCGATTTTGGCACGCAGCACGCACTCGCCTTCCTTGAACTCGCCACGGCGCATTTTATCAAACAACTCAAGGTTTTCCTCAATCGACCGCTCGCGATACGGCGAATGCGTTCCTGGCGTGGTGAGATTTCCGCGCTTGATCCGCATTTCCTCCGCACTGTCGTTTTCGACATAAGCCTTGCCCGCCTTGATCAGATGCACGGCGCATTCGTGGAAAAATCTAAAGTAATCGCTCGCGAAATACAGATCAGAGCCCCAGTCGAATCCAAGCCATTGCACATCGCGCTTGATGCTCTCGACATACTCGGTTTCCTCCTTCTCCGGGTTGGTGTCATCAAACCTCAAATGACACTTCGCTCCAGTCGCGGCATTCTCCTGCGCGATTCCGAAGTTCAGGCAGATCGACTTGGCATGTCCGATGTGCAGGTAACCATTTGGCTCAGGCGGAAAGCGCGTGATGGTCGTGGCATGCCTGCCTGCCGCGAGATCATCGGCAATAATGTCGCGGATAAAGTCGCCTTTGGGGTTTGAATCGGATTCGGACATGGGAAATTAAAATTGGGGAACCACGAAAGGCACGAAGGAAACGATGGGGAGCAACAGATTTTGCTCATGCCGATCTTTCCAAATCCTCTCTTCCATTTCGTGACCCTTCGTGATTTTCGTGGTTTCAATCAGCACTTCGCCAACTCCTTTAGCAAGGCCCGGTTCATGCGAATCCCCGCCTCAAAGTTTTCAACGGTGAAATTCTCATTCGGAGCGTGGATCTGTGCATCGGCCAAGGCTAGCCCAAGCAGCAGCGTGTCAACACCGAGGATGTCGCGGAAATTCTGCACGATCGGTATGCTGCCGCCTTCACGAATCAGCACTGGTTCGGCGCCGAAGGATGATCTCAAAGCCTCCAGAGCCGCATTCGCGAATTTCGAATGCGGATCGACAAAATACGGTTTGCCATCATGACCGGGCCGTACCTCGATTTGCACGCCCGGTGGGCAATGCCGCTGCAGGTGATCGGTCACCTTTCGCAAGATATCCTCTGGGTCCTGATCGGGCACGAGTCGGAAGGAAAGTTTCACAAATGCCTCAGCTGGTAAAACGGTCTTCGAGCCTTCGCCCTGATACCCGCCACCGATACCGTTGACCTCTGCCGTCGGCCTTGCCCAAACGCGTTCGGCCGATGAATAACCTTCCTCACCGAACAAAGCAGGCGCACCAGTCACATTCAGAAAATCCGCATCGCTCACACCCTGCACTGTGGCCCACATTTCACGCTCCCAAGCTTCGAGCGGTTTGACGTCATCATAGAAACCCTCAATCGCTACGCGACCATGTTCGTCATGCAAGCTGGCAACCAATCGCGCGATCTCTGTCGCGGGATTCGAAACCGCACCACCAAAAATACCCGAATGCAAATCACGCTTGGGCCCGCGCAAGACCACCTCGCAACACGCGATTCCGCGCAGGCCATAACCCATCGTCGGGACCCCGGGCGCCACCATGCCGGTGTCGGAAATCGCAATGACATCGCAGCGCAACTGCTCACGATGCTGACGCAAAAATTCCGCAAGGTTCGGTCCGCCAATTTCCTCCTCACCTTCAAACAGGAAAATCAGATTCACCGGAAGATCACCCTCCTCGCGCAGGGTCTGTTCGACACCCAGCACATGGGCCAGCATCTGACCCTTGTTGTCGGTCGCCCCGCGCGCATAAATTTTCCCATCGCGAAGAACAGGCTCAAACGGATCACTTGTCCACAACTCCAAGGGATCGACCGGCTGCACATCGTAGTGACCGTATATCAGCACCGTGCGACGCCCCTCACGATGCGCGTTCATAGCCAGCACCACCGGATGCCCAGGGGTGTCATGCAAGGTCGCGATCAAACCCATGCCGGCAAGTTTTGCACGCAGCCATTCGGCACATGCGCGCACATCACCCGCATGCCGCGAATCGGTCGAAACACTGGCAAACCGGAGAAACGAAAACAGATCTTCTAACTGCGGAGTCACGCCGCGAATGCTCACCGCTGGGGCGCTGTCGCTCAAGGCGAATCGGGAGGAAAATCGCGGATGATCAGCTCTTTGCGACCGATCAGGTCAGTCCCCCATTGCCTTTTGCATCAGCGCGTTCATCCGGCTAACGGTATCGCGTGCATCTTCGAGCAGTCCGGCAGCAATGAGCGCGTTGTCGAGCAACTGCAGCGACACTAGCTTGGCCAACTCGGGATTGGTATCCTTGGCCTGCGCCAATTTGCGGATCAGAGCATGACGCGGATTGATCTCGAGCTCGACCTTGACCTCGTCTTTGAAGTTCTCGTCCATCGCCTTCATCATCTGCCGCATCTGCGGGCTCATGCCATCGGCTGGCACCAGCGCGATCACCGGATTTTCGACCAAGCGCTTGCCACTCGAAACAGACACGACGCGCTCACCCAATTCGTTTTTGAGAAACTCGCACAAGGCCTTGGTCTCATCATCGCTGAGTGATTCGCCTTCAGCGGCCTGATCCTCCAAGTCCACGCCCGCGTGACGCACGGAAACAAGTTTCTTGCCATCAAAGGTACCTAAGGCATCGACCACATATTCGTCGACTGCGTCGGTGAAATAAACGACCTCGAGTCCGCGCGACTTGAATGCCTCAAGGTACGGACTGCTTTCGATCTGCTCACGGGTGCTGCCCACGAGGTAATAGATGGCATCCTGGCCTTCCTTCATCCGCGAAACATAATCAGTGAAACCACAAACGCTGCCCGCATCGGTGAGCGATGTTTCAAAGCGCAGCAGTTTCGCCAAAGCCTCACGATTGCCGTAATCCGTCGCCACACCCTCTTTGAAAAAGCGGTC
>JBEEOX010000056.1:0-8506 GCA_041191425.1 Verrucomicrobiota bacterium
CAATATTCGCGCCCCGCGCAAGGAGAGGTGGCTGAGTGGTCTAAGGCACCCGATTCGAAATCGGACGTGGGGTAATACTCACCGTGGGTTCAAATCCCACCCTCTCCGCCATTCTTCGCTTTCATGCGAAAGCTACGAATGGCAGGCCATTGAGATAACCGCTTGAAGCGAAGAAGAGCGGGCCCAAACAAAAATCAAGCGCGGCCGAGGTAGGAATTGTCCTCGGTCTTCACATTGATTTTTTCGCCGACATTGATGAAGAGCGGAACTTGGACGACAAGACCGGTTTCCATCGTAGCGGGTTTGTAAACGTTGTTTGCAGAGTCTCCTTTCACACCTTCGGAGGATTCCGTAACGGTCATGGTCATGGTGAGAGGGAGGTCGACCGAGACCACGCTGCCATCGGCGATCAGCAGGGTGTAGAGCTGGCCTTCAATGAGGTAGTTTTTCACGCCTTCGATGAGGTCCTCATAGACAACGGCGTCCTCGTAGGTGTTGGGGTCGAGGAAGTGGTAGCCGCTGCTGTCCTTGTAAGAATACTCGTGCGGAGTGCGCTCGAGAACGACACCTTCGAGCGAGTCGTTGGAGGTGAGGCGGAGGTTGAAAATCTTTTTGGTGGCGACGCTGCGGATCGACATCTGGACATAGGAAGCCATGCGCGGGGGCGTCTTGAGTTCATGGTCGACGACGAGACAGATCTCGTTGTTGTGGCGGACGGCGTGTCCTTTGCGGAGATTGATGACGGGGGTGCTGGCCATGGGTGTGTGATGTGTGGGGGCGGGGAAACTAGGGTTTGACCGACGCGTGTGCAAGTGGTTTCAGCGGCATTGGCTGGAGACCCAATTGGCGATTTTTTGGTCATCCTCACCTGCAGCCCAGACCTGTCGCAGAAAATCGGCGGGGTGGATATCGCCATGGTTTTTGAGGAAATTCATATCGCCACCGCAGCTGTACATGAGATCCGGGTCGAGTTCGCCGCGGAGCTTGGCGCGGGCCTTGGCAAGGATGCGCGGGAGATAGGCAATGTCATTGAGCGTGTCGCCAAAAGTCGGCAACTCATCGCGGGTGAGGGTTTGGGTGCTTTTTTGACGGTTTTGAATCGTGTGGAAATAATCCCGTCGCACCGAGGCGATGAGCAGGGCAGTGGATGGGGAAGGACTTTGTTTGTCGCAGAAGTCCTCGACGAAGTCGAAAAACTCGCGGGTTTTGTAGCCAATTTCCTTGAGCAAATTCAGGTCATCCTTGCTGAACCATGTATCAAAATCGCGCTCACCCTCGCGGTAGCGTGCGGCACATGTGTCAAAGAGTTGGAGAAATTGGTCGTTCCAAGTCATGGCGTTCGATACTGGCGAATTCATGATTTGGCAAGTGATCGGGCAGGATTTCGGATTGCGCGCATCGGCGAGGCTGGCAAGCATGGGCACGTGGCATTCACTTCGGAAAAAGCATTCGAACTCATGGCCGCCGCGCACGAGCGGGGGCGATTGGCGCATGCGTTTTTGATCAGCGGAGCTCAGGGATCGGGCAAGGAGTGGCTCGCGGCCAAGGTGGTGCGCATGCTCAATGGTTCGGGTCAGGCAGCTGGGATGGATTTGTTTGGCGAGCCTGTGGCGGAAGAAGTGCCTCCCTTGGATGAGCTGGAAAGTGGCTGGGTGAGGATTCTGCGTCCGCGCATGAAATCGCGTCGCATCGGGATTGATGAAATCCGTAATTTGGAAGAGGCCCTGCATTTGGCCGCGCCCGAAGGAACTTACAAGGTAGGGGTCATTGTCGATGCCGATCGCATGTCGGATCAGGCCTCGAACGCTTTCTTGAAAACCCTGGAAGAGCCAGCGCGCAACACTCTGCTGATGCTATTGACGCATCATCCGCAACGATTGCTGCCAACGATATTGTCGCGTTGCGTGAGAATGCAGCTGATCGGTGGACGGCCGATGCTCGAGGATGGTGGGGCGGAGTTGGTCTCGGCCTTGAATCGTGCAGCAGCCAAAGGTTTTGGTACGGCGATAGCAGCCTTGCAAATGAAGTCGGCCTTCGTCGGTTTCTTGGAAGAACGACGCGAGCTGGCAGAGGATGCGGCCAAGGCGGCAGAGAAAGAAGAGATCGCGGCGTATCGTGACGGAACCGATGGGGCCTGGCTCAAAGAACGGGCGGATCACCACAAGGCCTCGGTCGAGGTTGAGTATCAGCATGTGAGAAGCCGGCTTTTCGATGTGCTGATGGCATGGATGGCGGATCTCCTGCGTCTCAAAACGGGATCGGGTGGATTGGATTTTCCAGCATCGGCCGATGCATTGCGTGTGGTGGCGGAAAAGGAAAGTGAAACACGGCTCCTGAGGCGCATGGAGGCACTCGACGAATTGAGGCGCACTTTGGAAACGAACGCTTCTGAGTCACTGGCCATGGAGGTTGGTTTTCTCAAGGCCTTTGGTTGAAGGCGATTTGAGAAACTTCCGCGCGCGATCAGGCCGACTTGTCGTTGGCTTTCGGTTTTTGAAATTCGGGTACCTTGGGTGCAGATTCCGGAAGGATTTTTTCAATCGATTCGGTCGGAATCCATCCACGAGTCTCGGTGGCGAATCCGACATAGGACCAGCGGCCTGATTGATGAAGGATGGTGCAGAGCGATCCTGGTGGGGCATCGATCACTTCGGGTGCGGTGCGTGATGCCTCGCTGTGAAGCGTGGCGTTTTCGTGAATGACCACGGCCTGCATTTTGTCTTTGGCGAATTCGCCATCCTTCGGATACGCGCGCCATGCGAGTGCGGCGAAGAAGGCGAGAACGGGTCCGAGGATGAGACCGATGGTGGCAAGGTGGCGGGCGGACGAATTGCGTTGGGTCGCGGCTATGATCAGCAGCGAAATGGTCAAGGTCCAAAGTCCGGCCCAAAGCAAGTTGCGCCAGGTGTCGATCGTGAGATGCGCGAGTGTTGTTTGGAGCGCGGGGCGGTTGATCGTGATCGAGCCGTATTTTCTCTCGATGAAGCGCAAGTTTTGTCGTGCCTCGGCGTGCTGCGGATCGCGGTGAAGGGCGCGGCGATAATAGAGAGCGGCATTGCCAGGCGAGTTTCCGCGGTAGCAGGCGTTGCCGATGTTGTAGAGGACATCGGGCGAGAGCGATTCGTAGGAAGCCGACTCGAGCCATAGCTTCGCTGCTTCGGAAAATTTTGCGTTTTCGTAAGCGGCCTTTGCGGTCGTTTCCTCAGCGTTGCTTCGCTGGGTTGTACCCATCATCGCAAAAATGATCAATGCAAGCGCCGCTTTGCGCAGTGTTTTCAGAATTGAGGCGCGTTGTGATCGATCGATGGGCGTGTTGATGCGATTCGGCTTGAAGCACTCCGCATCGCGTTCGGCGAGGATCGCTTGCAGTTCCGGTGTGTGCTGATTGCCGAGTTGTCGCTCGATGAATTGTCCTGCGGAAAGCAGGAAAGAAACCCGATCGTTGTCCTTCAGTCCTTCGAGTTGCTTGAGTTCCTTGAGCCTTTGTTTTTTTGCCGGGTCCTGCGGGTGGCGTGCACGCAAGCGCATGGAGATCGCCTTGATCGCGAGAAGCATGGCGATGAAACCGGGGAGAGTATGGGGCAGCCAATCAGATAGACTTCTACTCGATCTCTCGGGCGCGCGTGGAGGATCGATGATGCCAAGGATATCGGTCATGCGCTCAACCGGTGTGCCGGCGGCAGGCGGCGGTGTGGCGGATTGCTGATTGGCTGCCGCTGGCTTCATTTGCAAGGGCGTGGGGTCGGTGGTGACCGTCTCGTAGCTTTGTTTTTTCGGGTCGAAGTACACGAGCTTGAATCCAGGCAGTGCGGATTTCAGTTCGAGCGGCCTCAGGTATTGTTGGAAAAAAGTTTGGCCTGCGAGTTCGCGGCGCTCATCGCCTCGTTGCGCGGGTGACGCATCATAGACTTTCCATCCATCGGCATCGATGGGGATCGGTGGTCGAATGGTGTCGAGGTTACCGCTGCCAGTGACGGTAATTTCAACTGCGATGGGATCCGCTTCGGTGACATCCGTTTGGCCGACCTTGGTGGCGATCTTGAAATTTCCTACGGCGTTTTCGAAACCCTGCGGCGCATTGGCTGGCAGTGGTCGCGCATCGAGTTGCAATTCTGGAACCGAGACATTGGTTTCGAAATTCATGCGTCGGGGGACGCCATCGATCACCATCTGCGTCGTGATGAGTCGAATGCTGGCCGGACCAATGCTGATAGGTCCACTGCGCGTCGCAGTAAGCGTGCTCGGGTAAGCGACCGAAACGCAGGGGACGCCCAAGAGGTTCACATTTCCACGCATGGGTGAGGGTTGGAATCGCCAGCAGGTGAGACCATCGCGGTTGAAGTCTGGAATGCCCCAGTCCTCGACAAAGAGATCGCGTGGCACGAAGAGCTTGATCTCGATCGGGATGGTTTCGCCGTCGTAGGGATTTGGATTCAGCACCTTAAAGATGCCCGCATAACGCACGGTGCGGCCATTGATGACGGCCTCGGACCATTTCAAATCGTCGGGGTTAAAAACCGAAAATTCGAGGGGTTCAGTCTTTGAGCGAACGCCGCCCGCGAGCACCTCGATGGGAGGGATGGTGAAATTTCCTATCTCATAAGAGGTGACCAAAAACTCGAAAACATACTCGAGCTTGCGACCTGGGAGGAGTCGGGTTTGAGCGCCGCGATTGGTGTTTTCGATTTTGACACCAGGGACATCGGGCGCTTGTGGAATCAGGCTTGGTGGCGTGCCAGAGATGCTGACCTCCAACAGGGCTTGTTCGCCACGTGTGAGGAATCTGGATGAAATTCGGCTGACTGCTTGCGCGGATGCGAACTGCGCGCATGCGAGCGTGGCGATGATCGCGGTTGTGATGAATTTGAAGGGGTGGATCGCACTCATGAGATTACCAGTCTTTGGCGGGTGGATTAAATTCGCGTTGGCCGGGTGTCAGTGGCCCTTTCTCGAGATCGGCGCTATCCTTGAGGATGCGGCGCGCGCGTTTTTCAGGCGTTTCATTCGGGTCATCGGCTTTATCGCTTTTGTTCTTTTCCTTGCCGGAATCTTCTTTCGGCTTCGGCTGCTTGCCATCGGATCCGCCTTTTTTGTCGCGTTTTTTGTCACCTTTGTCACCGGGTGACTTTGAGTCCTTGTCGGATTGGTTGCCTTTTGAATCTTCGTCAGGATCGCCATCGCCATCGCTGTCATCGGGTTCTGATTCACCATCGCCTGGCTGCGGCATGGGACAGTTTTTTTGCGCGGTTTCCTTTTCCTCCTCGAGCAATTCACGCAGGCGCATGAGGTAAGCGAGCGTCATGTGACGATTGTTTTTTGCGGCAGTGTTGTTTTTGGAATGAGTGGTGGCCGAGTCATAGTGACGAATGGCATCCGTCCAGTTGGTGATCAGCCCTTCGATTTTTTCGACCTCACCCTCTTCTTCCGCCTCGAACATTTTCTTCAAACGCATGCGCGCAAGTTGCTCAAATTTCGCCATGTCGGGGCTTGATTTGGCATCTTGCGGGTATGCGGATCCTGCGAGCTCCATCCATCCCATTTGAAACAACGAATTGCCCATGCCGAGGTGGGCTTCGGTGAGAACTTCAGGCTTTTTGGATGCAAGTGATTGGCTGAATGCTGTGCGTGCGGACTTGAATGCATTCGCGCGCAAAGAGGCAGTGCCTTCGCCGTGATGGTATCGCGTGCGAAGGTTCGATGAGGAGGTTTCTTTGGCAAGTTGTCGGTAGCTTTTGGCAGCGGCGGCGAAATTCTTTTCCGCCAGCAAGCGCGCTGCGTCCTTTGCCTGATCGGCTTGCAAGGAATCAGGCATTAGAAAAATCGTAAGTGCGGCGGCGGTCGTGCCAATTCCACGCCAGCGGATGCCGATGACCATTGATGCAAAGAGCAATGCGATCGCAGGCAGCAGGAACCACTGGTAGTATTCGATGGATTTTTCACGCTGACGGCCCTTCATCTCAAAGGCATCGAGTTCCTTGATTGAGTTTTTGACCAAGGAAGCGATGTCGTCTGCTGAACCAGCGGCGGCGTATTTGCCATTCGTGACCTCGGCCAGATCGCGCAGCACATCGGGCTGCAATCGGCTGATAACCGGCTGGCCATTCTCATCGACCATCCGATTGCCAGTGAAATCCGCATTCGGCACGTAATCGCCGTTTTCCGTCCCGACGCCGATGGCAAGGATGTTCACACCTGCCAGTTTCGCTTCATTGGCAATATCGTCGAGTGATCCGTCGTGTTTTTCACCATCGCTGAAGATGATGAGAGCATTCTGTTTCTGTCCGGTTTTTTTGAGCGTATCGATGGCGAGTTCGACGGCATCGGTGAGGTTGGACCCGCCCATCGTCGCCCAATTTTCATCGATTTGCTCCACCGTTTGGCGAACAGCGGCATGATCGACGGTCAGGGGAGCATAAACATACGATCGCCCTGCGAAGCCGATGATGCCAACGCGTTCGTTTGGAAGCGCGTCGAGTAACTCGTATATGGCAATTTTGGCGCGGGAAAGCCGATCGGGTTTCACATCTTGCACGCGCATGCTGCGCGAAATATCGAGAGCGATGAGGACATTGCGGCTGAGAATTTTTTCCTCTTGCGTGCCGGACTTTTCGTGGGGTCGAGAGAGTGCGATAATGAGATTGATACAGGCCAGCAGCAGGAGAGCCAGCGCGATCCAGCGCACTACGGGGCTGCGGCGCTTGATGAGTATGGAGCGCAGGCGGTCAGCGGCAAAGGCCTGCCACTGCGAGCGGCGAAGACGAAGCATCACAAGCGCGAGCACCGCCACCATGAGTGGCAATGCCAGGGCCAAGAGCCATGTTGGATGGGCGATATTCAAGTCAGATCAAGGAGCAGGGGGTGGATTGATCGCGAGGCGGGTGGCGCAGATCAGCGATGCGATGAGCGAGGGAATCATGAACCAGTGAAAGAGCTCTCGATCATCGATAACCGTGAGGCTGCGCGCCTCGGTTTTTTCGAGTTGGTTGATGGTGGTGAAAGTTTCACGCAGCGAATTGAGGGTTTGTGCCCAGTAGTGTTCGCCGCCGGTGAGGGATGCAATTTTTTTGAGCGTTGGGATGTCGAACTCTTGGTAGGGGAAGCGCATGATGCTGCGGTCGACGCGACCTTCCTTGGTGCCGATGGCGATGGTGTAAATTTTGATGCCGAGGGTCTTGGCATGCTCGGCTGCTTCGATGGGTGAGATTTTCCCCGAATTGCTCGCACCGTCGGTGATGAGAAGGATGATTTTGCTCTTTGCGTCGCGGGCATCAAGGCGCGAGGCGGCTGCTGCGAGCGCCGATCCGATGGCGGTGCCTTGTTCTTTCACCGTGCCGTGCCCGAACTGATCATTCAGCCGAAGTTCGTCGAGTGCGCGACGAAGCCATTTGTGATCCAGCGTGATTGGGCTGGCGTCGCGCGGGCGTCCGGCAAAGGCGACCAACCCCATGCGGTCATCGGGTCGGCGACTGATAAAATCATCGACCACCTCTTTGGCGACATCGATGCGTTTCGCGCGTTTGCCTTCGTCAACAAAGTCGTCGATGTCCATCGAGAGCGAGACATCGAGAGCGATCATGATGTCGATGCCACTCGCGCTCCGACTTTGATATTCATTTCTCCAAACCGGTCGCGCCATGGCGATGATGGCAAAAAGCAGAGCCATCGTGATGAGTGGCAGGCTGATGCCGCCCGCAGTTTCTCTTACCTTGCGGCCGAGCTTGATAAGGATATCAAGGTTGGGAAATGTCACGGCCGCCTCGGCACCGCGTCCGCGCCGAAGGTAAAGCGTCAGCAACAGCGGCAGGAACAGCAAAAGCCAAGCCGGTTCGTTGAAGCGAAAATGAGTGAAGAATTCGCTCATGCGACAAGTGCGGCGTGGAGGGACTGAAGGAGTAGACGTGACTCGCTGATGATGGTCTCGGCACTCGCATTGGCGTCACTGGGGGAGTACTTCATCGCGGCGAGTTGACTGAAAATTTTCGTGATCTCGCTACGAGTCGAATCAGGGATTTTTTGCAGGGCGTTGTGACGCGAGATGAACTCTTCGTGTGTTTCAAAAAGGACGGGGTCTTCGGCGGTGATCGAGAGAAATTTTCGCAGGATCATCGATGACTCAAGAGCGGCATCGTGTGGATCATGCTGTGTCACGGTGTCCAGCGCAGCGATCGCTTCATTGAATGCCGCCCTGCGAATTTTTGTCGGGTCGTTCGCATTCTTGCGGCGTTGGTGAATCAGCCATGCCATGACTGCAAACAAAATCACCGCGCCTACGATGATCCACAGCCATGGCGTTTCCGCTTGGGGAATCAGGGCTTCGACTGAGCCTGACTCCATGAGCGTGAAATTTTTGCTTGGAATGTTTTCTGGCATCAACGGGATCTTTTGCGGGCGCGTTTTTTGAGCATGCGATGCAGACCGAGGAGCGTATCGTGGCGGGTATCGAGTGTGGCAGAGTCGATGGCGTATTTTTTGAAGCACTGATCGATGCTCTTCATTTGATCCTCAG
>JBEEOX010000057.1:0-8497 GCA_041191425.1 Verrucomicrobiota bacterium
TGCCACCACCGTGACCGCCCAACAAAAAGCCGCAGCCCTCGGCGCCCGCAAAGGCGGTCGGCCGATCGCTGCTCTCACCGCCTACGACTACCCGACCGCGCGCATGCTCGATGAGGCGGGCATCGATATCCTACTCGTCGGTGATTCGCTCGGCATGGTGGTGCTCGGATTCTCCGACACGACCCATGTCACGCTCGGTCATATGCTGCATCATGTCGCAGCAGTCGCTCGCGCGAAACCGCAGGCGCTCATTATCGGCGATTTACCGATCCACACCTACGACACGCCAGCCATGGCGTTGGACACCGCACGCCAACTCGTCGCTGCCGGCGCCGACGCGGTAAAACTCGAAGGCGGCATTCGCCAGGCGGAAAAAGTTAGAGCTATTACCGCCGCCGGCATTCCGGTCGTTGGCCACCTCGGCATGCTGCCGCAACGCGTGATCGAAGAGGGCGGATATCACAAAAAAGGTAAAACGCCTGAGCAATCGGATGCCCTCCGCGAGGGAGCCAAGGCGCTCATCGACGCTGGTGTATTCGCGATCGTGCTGGAGTCGGTGGTGCCTGCCACCGCACGCGAGCTGACTGCCTCGCTGCCCGTTCCGACCATTGGCATCGGTTGCGGTGATCAGACATGCGATGGTGAAATTGCGGTGATCACCGATGTGCTTGGATCCTTTCCTTGGTTCGTGCCGCCCTTTGCCAAACCCGAGACTGATCTCGCCAAGGACATTCGCGAAGCCGCTCACCAATACATCGCCCGCGTGCAAAACCGCTGAGCCCCCCGTGCTGCTCTACCTTCACATTCCGTTCTGCCATCGGATCTGCCCCTACTGCTCGTTTTATAAACACACGCCGGGCGAATCATCCGCCGCTGATTTCATTCAAGCGCTCACTCGAGAAGCGAATCACCGCATCGCGCAAACGGAAACAACTCCGCGCACCATCTACCTCGGCGGCGGAACTCCGAGCATGCTCTCGCCATCGCACCTCACGCAGTTGTTTTCATCACTGCGGGAAATCACCGAGTTTTCAAAACTCGATGAGGTCACGCTAGAAGCCAACCCCGCGACATTCGATGCGAAAAAAGCTTCGCTGTTTCGCGAGCTTGGGGTCACGCGCGTTTCACTTGGCATCCAATCATTCTCACCCCATGTGCTTGAGACTCTTGGCCGAGAGCACTCGCCAGACGAGGCTGCTCGCTCGGTGAATATCCTTCATGATGCCGGCATTCCGCACATCAACATCGACCTGATGTTTTCAATCCCAGGTCAATCGCAAGACGATTGGGCAAATACCCTCGAGCAAGCAATCTCGCTCAAGCCGCATCACATCTCCGCCTACAACCTTACCTACGAGGAAGACACCGCATTTTTCGAATCACTCCAACGCGGCGAAATGCGCGAAAGCGAAGACATCGATGCGGAATACTTTCACCTCGCTGATGACATGCTCACGAGTGCTGGATTCGATCATTACGAAACTTCCAACTACGCCCGTGCAGATCATCAGTCGTCGCACAACCTCGGCTACTGGCAGGGCGAAGATTATCTGGGCCTAGGGCCCTCGGCGGTCACCACCATCGGTTCCACCCGTTCAAAAAACATCGCCGACACCGCTCGATACATCCAACAAGTCAACGCGGTTGGTCACGCGCTCAATGAAGCGGAAAACATCGACCCCGAGTCGCGCCGCATCGAACGCATCGCGCTCGGACTGCGCACGAGTATGGGCATTCCGATGAGCCTGCTCGATGCCGCAGCGCAAAGCCGCGCCGCGACACTCGCCAGCGAAGGCCTGGCGCGCATCGATCATGATACACTCAGCCTGATCGGCCGAGGTCGTGCCCTCGTCGACCCCATCGCTGCGGAGTTGATTTGAAGCATCCTCGCGAAGCGAAGTCCTTCGCTCATTCACGCCAAAAAAATACCCCCGACTCAGACCGAGTCGGGGGTTTTTGCATGAAACACGAACACCAACGAAAATCAGCTTTCTTCAGTCTCTTCGCCAGCCTCGACCGCGATGGTGAGGATGACCGCCACCTGCGGGTGGAGACGAATGTTCACATCGCTCTTGCCCGACTTCTTGATCGGCTTTTCGAGGTCGATGGCGTGGCGGTCGATCACGATGCCGTTGGCTTCGAGCTCCTTGTGGATGTCGATGCTGGTCACCGAACCGAACGCCTTACCGCCCTGACCGGTGGACAGGGTGAACTTCGGAGTGAGTTTGGAAATCTTGTTGGCGATCTCTTGGAGAGCCGCAACCTCCTCTGCTTCGCGGCGGGCGCGAGCGGCCTTAAGGGCCTCGACATGGCGGAGGTTCGAGCGGGTTGCCTCGTAGGCCTTGCCTTGGGGAATCAGGAAATTGCGAGCGTAACCAGCGCGTACTTTGACGACATCTGCTTCGGCGCCGAGGCCTGCGATTTTTTCTTTGAGAATGACTTGAGCGTTGGCCATGAGGGTCAAATGGGTGGGGACGGACTTTCTAGGTCTCCGGGTAAATGATGTCAAGAAGAATGCGGAAAATACCGTCTTTTAGGCCTAATTTTTCGAACCGATTGGCCAAAAACAGGCCGCCCCCGCCACCAGCCGCACCCTCAGCGGGCAGCGCGGCACCGGCGGACAATCGCCTGCAGGGCCCCGTTGGCGGCCTCGATGCGGTCGACCAATCGCATCTGGTTGCGAGCTCGCTCGAGATTGTGCTTGGGGTGCCGAGTCTTGAAGTACATATCGCCCTCAAGATAGTCGGTGAGGAAACGGATGCCGACCTCGTAGGTCATGAGTTTGGCGGCAAACACCAGATGATCCCACTCGGCATCGGTGAGGATGTTTCCGGCACCTGCGACATATCCTTCGACGATCGCCTCAAAGATTTTTAAAGAAACATCAATCTTCTCCAAATCGGTCTCATCCTCGGCCGCGGTGTTGGCGGCGAAGCGCACAAGATCGCCGAAGTCATAAAGCGAAAGCCCCGGCATCACCGTGTCGAGGTCGATCACGCAGACGCCCTCGCCTGTTTGTTCGTCGAGCATCACATTGCTGAGCTTGGTGTCATTGTGGGTCACCCGCTCGGGGATCTCGCCCTGAGCCACGAGATCAAGCAAACGAGAAACCTCCCCTTCGCGCATGAACGAAAAATCCAATTCAGCGATCACCTCGCGCCTGCGACCCGCCACATCCTGCTCCGCCGCTCGGCGAAGGTTTTGAAGTCGCCTCGGCGTGTTGTGAAAATGTGGAATCGTCTCATGCAAACGCCCACCCGGCAGGTCCGCCAGCGATTGCTGGAACTGACCGAACACGCGCGCAGCTTCGTAGGCCTGACGCGGATCTTCAATGGCATCATAAGTTCGCGCACCCTCAACATAGCGATAAACACGCCAGAAATCACCCTGTGGCGTTTGATGAAACGGCAAGCCATCAAAGGTCAGATGCAAAGACGGCACGCGGCGAATTTCATCCGCAGAAATTTTCGATTCCATGTGCGCGGTGACGCGACTGATGTTTTTCATCAAGGCCGGCACATTGGTGAACACCTGATGGTTTACTCGCTGCAGGATGTATCGCCCACGGGTTCCACCCTGATCATAGCTCGCAACATAAGTGTCGTTGATATGACCGCTGCCAAAACGCTCGGCATGAAGAAAACTGCCGGGCAGCGAAAATCGCGCGAGAATCTCTCGCAGATCATCAGAAGTGGGCGCGGCGGACGGGTTTGCCATGATGCTTGGTTCGATTAGAACTTTGGAGGTGCAGCGTGTTTGCGTGCGATGATTTAGCAGCCGATCCGTTTTTGAAGTTTGATTAAAACATCCTCGCGAAAGCGTTTGATGAAACCATCGACATACGCGGCGACATCAAGCGTATCGTCGCGCACCAAGGGCGTGAGGTCCATCGCAAAGGCGAGACTCTCGGCACGATCGATCGCATGCGATTCGAAAAATGTCGCGTTCGCGCGGCGACGACCAAGCACCCCGAGATCGTATCGCTTGCCGCCATCAATCTGCGACCGAAAGACAGCATTGAGCTGGGCCGCCAACTTTTCGGATGAGCCAAGATCATGGATGATTTTTTCGTCATCGCGCATCCAATTGAGATCGCGCCACACCTCGCATCCGTGCACCACCTGCGGGCGCTGATCCATAGGCAACGCGCGCATGGCCTGAATCGCCGCAACGCACACCGCGACATGCGTTTCATGCTTGTCGGCCGGATTGTGCGTGTAGACCACCTTCGGCCTCGTGACGCGCAGCAACTCGGTCAAGTCATCACGCAGCGCTGCTGATTGCGGGTCTTTCACCACCGAGCTCGGAAAATCCAACTGCACCATTGCCGCATATCGACCAATCGTTGCTGCCTGCCGCTGCTCCTCGCGGCGAAGCTGACGCATTTGCGCATCATTCATTTGCTTACAAAAACCATCGCGCGCACTGCCCACGCCATCCGTGCAAGTCACACCGCCAAACCATTCACTCTCACTTTCATAACAAGCCAGTATGCCGTGAAATGCCATAAACTCAAGATCGTCCTGATGCGCGCCAATCCCAAGGTGCGTGATCCGTGACAAGGCCCTTGTCTCCTCAAACCCGTCGGGAATGAAAATCTCGGCGTCGACTTGGTGAAATTTCATCGGGCCTTGCTTAGGCGTTGGGAGCGTAGGGATAATTTCAATCGATCGCGGTCCTGACATGATCCAGCCAGGTTTGTGCCATCAGGTGATGCCCGGCCGCCGATGGATGCACCCCATCCTCTGCCCAGTAGGCCGGCGGAGCGGATTCCACCGCCTCGTCGAACATCGACTGAAAGGGCACCAAAACCGCGTTGAATTTTCGCGCAAGACCGACAACGACTTGGCGCCTTTGGTCCATCTCATCGTACCATCGCTTGGTCACCGCGCCGCACCTGAGAATAAATGGTTCGCAAAGGACCAATTTCACTTCAGGCAAATGCTCCCGCACATCTTCAAGCATCTCGCGGTAAACCTGCTCGTACTTGGGAACTGACACGCCATTTTTTCCACCAAAATCAATCCCCTGCCAGGTGTCGTTCACGCCGATCAGGATGCTTAACACATTCGGCTTGAGGTCGATGATGTCCTCCCGGGCGCGTGCGCTGAGATCAACCACGCGGTTGCCGCTGATGCCACGATTATAACACCGCAAACCCGCCGCTGGCATTTCCCCCAGCATGCTGGCGGCAGCGATCATCGCATAGCCGCTGCCCAGTGCTCCGTGATGATTGGCCTTATCCTCGGCATCGCGAAGTCGGCCACAATCAGTGATGGAGTCACCTTGAAACAGAATCGTTTGATTGCCGCGGATCATCACACAAAACTAGCCATTCACCACAAGCTTGGCAAGGCCTCGCTGGGATCGGCGTTGACAAAGATCGGGCTCTTCCGATGAATGAATCATCCCATGCCAACACCCCTCGCATCCATCCACCGCCGCCCATTTGGAAATCTTCCCGATGGACGATGCGCCGAGCTTTTCAGCCTTTCCAATGGTGGCGGACTCTCATGCGACATCACGAATTACGGCGGCATCATCACCGCCTTGCGTGTGACCCGGGCGGACGGCTTGGAAGTTGATGTCGTGCTGGGCTTTGACAATCTGACCAACTACCTTGGCCCGCATCCGTGTTTTGGCGCCATCGTCGGACGCGTGGCTGGGCGCATCAGCGGCGCGAAGTTTCATCTCGATGGACGCGACTACCCACTCGATGCGAATGATGCGCCCAATCACCTTCATGGCGGCCGCCTTGGATTCGACAAGCAACTGTGGGATGCGGACATCGTCGAAAAAAATGGCATGCCAATGCTGCAGCTCAGCTACCTGAGCCGTGATGGCGAAGAAGGGTATCCGGGAAATGTAAGGATCAAAGTCACTTACTCGCTGACCCATCAAAACGAGTTGGTGATCCACTATGATGCCGAGACCGACAAAGCCACGCCGCTCAGCCTCACCAACCATTCCTACTTCAACCTTGCAGGCGAAAGCAGTGGCGATGTGATGGATCAATCGCTGCAAATTTTTTCGGACGAAATCGCGGTCAGCGATGCCGCAATGACCTTACTCGGAACGAAGGCCTCAGTGATCGGGCAAGGCAATGATTTCAATCATCCTCGCCAACTTGGTGAGGCGATCCCGCAGTTGCTGAATCACCACGGCGACAATCACTTCATCCGCCGCGAGGCGGATCAAAAAGGCAAGCTGGTCACCGCAGCCGTGATGAGCGATCCGGCCAGTGGCCTCGTCATGACCACGCGCACCACGCAGGAAACGGTGCAAATTTTCACTGCCACCGTGCTCGATGGCAGCCTCATCGGCAAATCCGGCAAGCCCTACCAACGCCACGCGGGCGTGTGCTTCGAATGCCAGGCCTGCCCCGGTGCCGTGCACACGCCACTGCTCGGCGAGATCATCCTTCGACCCGGGGAGCGCTATGATCACACGACGATCTATGCGTTTTCCAACACGGCCAAGTACTGATAATCCCGCGTTTCCCGATCTTGACTTCACCCGCTCGAATCGGAGACTTGCGGTCGTCATTTCTTGGTGAAATGACATGAAAAAATTTCCACCCACGCACATGAGCACTCCCCTACCCGCTTCACAACGCAAGATCCGCATGGGCATGGTCGGTGGCGGACGCGGCGCCTTTATCGGCGCGGTTCATCGCATCGCCGCCCACATGGACGGACAAATCGAACTTGTTTGCGGCGCCTTCAGCAGCGATCCCCAACGCTCGCGCGATTCAGGTGCCGATTTTTTTCTGCCACACTCGCGATGCTATGGAAGCTTTGAGGAAATGATGAAAGCCGAAGCCGCGCTTCCACTCGGTGAGCGCATGGACTTCGTCTCGATCGTCACGCCAAACCATGTGCATTTTCCCGCCGCGAAGTGCGCGCTCGAGCACGGCTTCCCCGTCCTTTCCGACAAGCCCGCCACCTTCAACCTCGCCGAAGCCAAAGAGCTTGGTGAAATCATCAAGCGTTGCGGACTTCCCTACGGCCTCACGCACAACTACACCGGCTACCCGCTCATCAAGGAAGCGCGCGAAATGGTGCGCTCCGGCCGACTTGGAAAAATTCGCAAGATCGTCGTCGAGTATCCGCAAGGGTGGTTGGCCACGCGACTTGAGGAAAGCGGACAAAAACAAGCCGCCTGGCGCACCGACCCGACAAAGTCTGGGGCCGCGGGATGCATCGGCGATATCGGCACACACGCCGAAAATCTCGCCGAGTACGTCAGCGGTTTGAAAATTCGCGAACTCGCCGCCGATCTCACCTCATTCGTTGAAGGCCGCGCGCTCGATGATGATGGCAATGTGCTGCTTCGTTTCGACAACGGCGCGAAGGGTGTTCTTCACGCCTCACAAATTTCCGTCGGTGAGGAAAACAATCTCAGCCTACGCGTCTATGGCGAAAAGGGCGGCATCGAGTGGCATCAAAAAGAACCCAACACGCTGCTCGTGAAATCCATCGACCGACCTGTTGAAGTCTGGCGCACCGGCATGGGCTACCTTGGTGCTCACGCAGCGGCCAACACCCGCACGCCCGCTGGTCATCCCGAAGGTTATCTCGAGGCCTTCGCCAACATCTACCGCAACTTTGCCAATCACCTTCGTGCAGTCATCGATGGCACCACGCCCGATGCGGCTTCACTCGACTACCCAAAAATCGAGGATGGCATCCGCGGCATGTCTTTCATCGAAGCGGTCGTCGAAAGCTCGCGTCACAACGCGCGCTGGACGCCACTGGCGTGAAATTTTTCATTCCGCTTGCGAGATAAAGTGGCGCTTTTTTCCTAACCCAAGTTCGAGATGGTTTGGAAGATCGCGGTGATCATCAGGTAGGCCATCGTGCCAATCAGGCCAGCCATGATGATCAGAACCGTGGGCATGATGAGTGCCATAATGCGCTGAAGATCCTTGTCGAGTTCCTTGTCATAGCGCTCGGCCGAGCGGCGCAGTGAGAGATCGATTTTACCCGTCTGCTCGCCCACGGAAATCATGTCGATGAGCAGTGGTGGGAACGCGCCAGTGCGGATGAGCGCCTTGGAAAACGAGCGACCGTCACCAACTTGTTCGATCACCTGATCAAGCCCCGCACGCAGCGAGCGGTTTTGCGTGGCATCGCGCGAAAGCTCAAGCGCGCGCAACAAAGGCAGACCGTTTGCCACAAGGTTCGCCATCGTTTCAAGAAACTGCACATAGAAACGACTGGTGATGACAGGCCCCACCAAGGGCAGACGCAGCTTGATGCGATCCCACGCGGGTTTGTTTGCCTCGTTGTCTTTCCATGCCTTGAAGAAAATGAAAGCAGCGATCAACAGCAGCAGCATGACCAACCACCACTTCGAAAGAAACTCCGAGGCACCGATCAAAATCGCCGCGCCCAGCGGAATTTTTCCACCCGGCGTGCTTTCGATCAACTGCGTGAGTTGCGGGATCAGCGTCGTGACAAAAACAATCGAAACCCCAATGCCCGCCAGCACGAGA
>JBEEOX010000058.1:0-8492 GCA_041191425.1 Verrucomicrobiota bacterium
AGGTCCCGGAGTGCGGCATGAACAGCAATGCCAACGAGGAAAAAATCGCACCGATCAGAAAGTAAGGTCGCCTGCGTCCCCAGAACGGATGCCAGGTGCGGTCACTCATGGCACCGATCAGCGGTTGCACAATGAGGCCGGTCAGCGGAGCTGCCAACCATAGCAAGGGAAGCTCACTCTCTTTGGCTCCAAGGTATTCATAGATCGCCGACATGTTTCCCATCTGCAGGCCCCAGCCGAACTGGATGCCAAAGAATCCAAAGGACATGTTCCATATCTGCCAAAACGAGAGTCGGGGTTTTTCGGTCATTGATGTGAATGGGTTGAATTATTGAAAAACTACCACCCATCCCCCGCGTCACGGCAAGCATTCACGCAAGAATCCAACGATTTGGCGGATTTCGTTAAACCTCAGGCGAATTGAAACATCATCCGCTGTCCTTGGTCTTCGCGTTTTCTTCGCGCACCGCCATGAGCGCGTCGTAGAGACCGAAGATCAGAGTGAAAAAGGTCAGCACCGCACAGGCGCCCCACCATCCCAAAAACAGCCACGGACCAGAGGCCAACCATTCATCGATCAGCCAAAGGCCGAGCGCGATCATCCCGAGCGACAGAATCAAAAATCCGCCAAGCCAGCGGCGGCGTGCCGATCGGTCGTGCAAAATGCCAGCAGCGAGCCGCTTGCTATCGTCCCAATGGTCGTCGTCGCCCATGGTTTATCTCTGCCAAAGTGGACCAAGAAATTCCAGGTACCACGCCCAAAGTTTCCATCCGCCGAAGACCCAGGTCAGTGCCCCCATCGCCAAAAATGGACCAAATGGCAGTTGCCTGCCAAATCCGATGCGACCAATCAGTGCCGCGAAAAGGGCAAAGATCGACGACGCAAAAAGGGAGAACAACACGCCCGACCAGCCGAAGAAGGCGCCGATCATGCCCATCAAGTGCACATCGCCAAAGCCCATCGCCTCGCGCGGGATCACGACCGATGTGGCTGATCCAGCAAGCGATCGAAGTTTCTCGATCGAATGTTTGGTGCCGTCGGGCAACTCGATCTCCGTTTCGCGGATGACCAGCGTGCCACCCTCATGGCGCAGGCCATCCACTCGGATCTCACCCGTCTCGATGATCAATCGATCGCTCTTGCGCGAAAACAAGTCCCACCATGCGATCGATTCGCCATCGATGACAAAGCTCAGTGGGTCATTCTCGCCGGCGGGCTCTTTGAGCTCCCAAGCGACCGATGATGGAAACTTCATTGCCTTTTTGCCGAAGGCCCACTTGCCGAGTTCGACCACCAACCAAAGACCGAAAAATCCAACGCTCCAACCGATGGCCGATTGAATCAGCGCCTCGCGCCATGAGTCGCAGGCATCCGTCATGCGCGGAAAATTCGGCCACACGACACCAGCGACAAATCCCAGCGCCGATCCCGCCCAGGTCAATGACAAGGGAATGATCAAGTGATCGGCATCGATGAAACTGATCGCCACCAGCAAGGCCACCAACACGAAAAGAATCACTGCGGCCTCCGGCGGAAAAAATTTCCACGACGCGAAAAAACCCAGCGCCGTGATAAATTCAACGATCGGGTATCGAGCGGAAATTTTGCATTGGCAATTGGCACATCTTCCACGCAGCCAAAGCCAACTCAACACAGGAATATTCAACCACATGGGTATTGGCGTGCGGCATGATGGGCAAAACGATCGCTTCGGTTCGTTCACCGACATTCCCAATGGCACGCGGTAAATCACCACATTTAGAAATGAGCCGACGCAGGCACCAGTCAAGATGACAGGTATCAGCCAAAGCCAATGATCGAACGCGGGGATCTGCAATGTGTAACCATTCAACCGAGCATGAAGCACCTGACAAGAACAATGCCAGTGGTCGAATGATGCAGGAGATCGCGTGAATTTGGCTTAATCGGACGATATTTCACATCTGGGCTTGTTTTCTCGCGAGAATAGGTGATTGCCTTGTTTCCCGACCGCTTAGGCTCATTGCTTTCCGCGCGAAGGATTTTTCCCTCACTTCATGGACACCCCTCCTTTCTCAGAACTCGGATTGCCGCCCGCCCTGCTGTCTGCCATCGAAACGCTTGGCTACGAGCGCCCCTCTCCCATTCAAGCGCTCAGCATTCCTCCCGCTCTCGAAGGGCAGGACCTGCTTGGCCTCTCCGCGACAGGCTCGGGAAAAACTGCGGCGTTCTCGTTGCCAGCTCTGGCCTCCATCGAGACCTCGTCTCGCTGGCCGCAGGTGCTTATTCTCTGCCCGACCCGCGAACTGGCCGTTCAAGTCTGTGAGGAGGTCCACCGCCTCGGAGCCAAAATGAAGGACCTTCACGCGACCCCAGTCTACGGCGGCGCACCCATGGATCGTCAGCTCCGCGCTCTTCGCGATGGTGCCCAAGTGGTGGTTGGCACTCCCGGCCGATTGCTTGATCACCTGCGCCGTGGATCCTTCGATCCCTCGCGGGTGAAAATGGCCATCCTTGATGAGGCCGACCGCATGCTCGACATGGGCTTCAAGGAGGAAATGGACGAGCTCCTCGCCGCCCTTCCCAAAGACAGGCAAACGCTCTTCTTCTCGGCCACCATGAGTCCGGGTGTTTCGCGCCTGATCAAAAGTTTCGGCAAAAGCCCGAAGCTGATCGAGATCCAACAAAAATCCCGCACAGTTTCGACGGTCGAACAATCGTACTTTGAAGTGCGTCAACGCTCGAAGGTCGAGGTGCTCTCGCGTATTCTCGACATGAATCCACCACGCCTCGGCATCATTTTTTGCAACACAAAGCGTTCAGTCGACGAATGCACCGAGGATCTCATCAACCGCGGCTATGCGGCCGACCGCCTGCATGGCGACATCACCCAGCAAATGCGCGAGCGCGTGCTGAAACGTTTTCGCGATGGTGCGGTCGAATTGCTCGTCGCCACTGATGTCGCCGCGCGCGGACTCGACATCGACGAGATCGACATTGTCTTCAACTACGACCTGCCCACCGACCCTGAGGACTATGTTCACCGCATCGGTCGTACCGGTCGCGCCGGTCGCTCGGGTCGCGCGGTGAGCTTTGTGTACGGCCGCGACATTTATCGTCTTCAATCGATCGAACGCTACACGCGTCAGGTCATCAAACGCGAACGCATCCCTTCGGTCGAGCAAGTCGAAGGCCGTCGTGCCGACTTGATTTTTGAAACGCTCCGCGAACGCCTCGAGTCGGGCAAGTTCGATGCCTACCAAGACAACATCGACCGCCTGTTAGAACAAGGTCACACGCCAACCGACATCGCAGGAGCTCTCGTCACGATGCTGCGCGAAGCCAGCGGCCGCGAAGGCTCGCCGATCGAGGAAGATCGCGAACCGGAAAAACCTGCGCGCGGTGGCAAGACTCGCGACGCCCGATCCTTTGAGCGCGATGAGCGCGGATTCAAAACCGAACGCCCGAAGTCGGGTGGAAAGTTCGAACGCGGTCCCATCCCGCACGAAGCGGGCATGACGCGGATGTTTGTCTCGCTCGGCAAGACCCACGGCGTGCTGCCCAAGGACATCGTCGGCATGATGTATCGTGAGGCCGGTTTGCCCGATGGCAGCCTTGGTCGCATCACGCTTTTCCCGAAACACGCGCTTGTCGATGTGCCTGAGCAGTTCGCAGATCAGGCGATTCGCAACACCCGCAACTCGAAACTTCGCGGCAAAGCATTCCGCATGGATGTCGATCGCGGTCCGGCTTGAACCGCGATTGCCAAGCGCTTGCGGTTGACCCGACCTCGGCACTCTCATAGGGTTTTCGCGCATCATGAATCCCACCACCACAGCCTATGGCACATGGAGCGGAGGCCGCTTCATGCACTTCGGCGAGACCCTCGACGAGGCCCGCTTCATTCATTGCATCGAGACGGCGTATCAATCCGGCATTCGCACTTTTGTCACATCGGATGTGTATGGCAATGGCAAGGCCGATGAGTTGCTCGGACGCGCCCTCGCTGGTATTGATCGCTCGACCTACTCGCTTGTGGGCATGATTGGGCACGACTTTTATCAGGGTCAACGTCAGGGCTCACGCGGCTATCCGCGTTTCACCGATCCCGAGTTGCGCGGACCCGATGGCTATGCCGACTTTGTTGAAATGGCGACCTCGAAGGAGCTCGAGCGCTGCGGATCAGATCACTTCGATCTGCTGATGCTGCACAACCCCGACGAACTCGGTTACACCAGCGAGGCGCTTTGGAATGCGATGAAATCGGCCAAGGATCAAGGTCTCACGCGCATGCTTGGCATCGCGCCCGGTCCCGCGAATGGTTTCTCGCTCGATCTTGTCGGCGCCTTCGAACGCTTCGGCGATTTGATCGATTGGGCCATGCTCATTCTCAATCCGCTCGAGCCATGGCCGGTCGGGCTCACCCTGCCTGCCTGCGAACAGCACGGAGTGAAAGTGATGACTCGCGTCGTCGATCACGGTGGCGTGTTTCACGATGACCTCACCCGCGAAGGTCACATTTTCAAACCTGGCGATCATCGGACCTACCGACCCGAAGGTTGGGTTCAACATGGCATGGAAAAAGCCGACCGCATGCGGCCGATTGCCGAGAAGCACGGACTCACAATGATCCAATTTGCATCGATCTGGAATCTTAGTCACCCAGCGGTCGAGTGTGTCGTTCCCACCTTCATTCAGGAAGCTGGCGATGGTGCGCGACCGATTGAAGAAAAAATCCGCGAATTTGCCGCCTTGCCCGACATTCGACTCAGTGCCGATGAAGTCGAAGCCGTTCGCAAGATTGGCGACAACACCGGATGCATGAGCCTCAAGGGCGCAAGCAAACGGCACAGCGTCAGCGAGCGTCCCGACGAATGGCCGATGCGCGAGGACCTGCTTGTCACAGCGGGCAAATACGGACTCGGCAGCGAATGGTAATTTCAGCGTCCATGCATCTCGTTGCCATTGTCGCCATGACCTCCGACCGTGTGATCGGTCGAAACGGCACGCTGCCTTGGCACTTGCCCGACGATCTTGCATTTTTCAAACGCACGACCAGTGGTCACCCGATCGTGATGGGGCGCAAGACTTTCGAATCCATCGGTCGTCCACTGCCCAAGCGCCGCAACATCGTTCTCACGCGCGACCCGAACTGGTCAGCTCCGGACATCGAGGTGATCCACAGCCCAGAGGAACTTGCCAAACTTTCCGACATCGGTGGTACGGTTTACATCATTGGTGGCGCGGAGATCTATCAGGCATTTCTTCCGCTCACCGATGAGATTCTCGTCACGCATGTGCGCGAGGACCATGAGGGTGATACCCGCTTGCCGCGCTTCGAAGACGAGTTCCCGCACTCGACACTCGTTGAAAGCCATGCGCAATTCGACATCCGTCGCTGGACGCGCATGCCCGTCTGATTTTCAACTCACTCGCAGATCCAGCTCATGCGCAGCAATTCGCGCAGCCTTTGCGGATCGGTCGATGAAGTCTTTGCGACAAAGCCCCGCGCATGGGCGAAATGCACATCATCGCATTGACCAATGCGGGTGAAATCAAGCCGTTGATGATCATTGTGACGCGAAAGACCGAAACCTTTGCTACGCCGATCGGGATAAACCATGCCGACGATCTTGTTTCCTTCGGGATGACGCATGATGAATCGACCGACACCGGACGATGGCTCGTCGGGTAGCGGGTTAGTGCGTGGGAGGTAAAGCACATGAAATGATTCGCCGTCGCACTCGATCTCCCAAAACTCGCTGATCTCGTCGATGAAATCCAAACGCTTTCGCAAGCCCTTGATGTAGGCCACAAGATCCTCGCCAATCCAGCGCATCATCTTCCACAGAACCGATCCTTTTTCCAATCGACAAGAGATCGCGAAACGCCTCAGCAAGGTGACATCGACGGGCGAATTCAACTTCGCCAGTGTATCACGCTCGATGCCCAGCCAGTTCGATGTCTCTTGGGGGCCGCGCGTGTCGAGCCACTCGGCCGGTTCAAGCCAATCGCAAAACGATCGAGCATCGTCGTACATGCCAAGGTGCTGAAGCACCAAACTCAGCGAACAAAGAGGTTCGTGATCTCGAGGGAATTGGTGATGGTCAAAATTTCCCATCTCTGGCTTGTGCTCACCGCCGACATCCACGACGGCAATCGTCGGATCAGCCAGGTCGTCGGGTGTGGGTTCGCGGCGCGCAATCGGGGCGGGACTCACCGCGAGCAAAACACAACAGGCAAGAAATTCGTCTTTGTGGGAACTGCCGGGGTGAGTGACGATGAGAGAATATTTCATGGGTGAATTCAAAGACATGAGCCTAGCACTCGTTTGAGCTTGGCTGCAACCTCAAGCAGGAATTTTTGCGAGAGCGAAAGCATGCGCGATTCACGCATCATCGACATTCGAACGACATGGCACCTGTCTCACTGCCAGCACCTGCGACGATGCCCACCAAAGTGATGCCGATCTGCACGGTTGAAAGAAAGCGGTTGGGCGACTCTGCTAACTTCAAGGCCCGTGCGGCACCGTTGTTTCCTTTTTCGGCCTTCGATTGCAAAAGCCCCCTTCATGAGGATACGATCGCAATTTCGGTCATGGCAAACACGCCATTGGCCACAAGAAGCACCAGCACGATGGAAATTTCGAGAAAGGCGGAATTCATGAAGTGAGATGACGCAAATCGCTGACAATTTGCCAAGAACCTCAGTCATGTCAAAGGCCATCGCGCCCGAGTGTCGACCAAATCACAAACGCAGCTGTTAGAAAAACCAGCACGGCAAAAGCTTTCTGCAACATATTTTCAGAAAGTCGCCCCGCGATTTTTCCTCCGATCAGCACGCCTGCGATGGCGATGGAAATAAACACCGCCGCCATTGGCCATGGTGTTGATGTCTCTCCGATGTGGAAAAAAAATCCGGCTGCCGAGTTGGCTGCGATGATCGCAAGCGATGTGCCACTTGCCACGCGGAGAGGCAGACGGGCGAATTTCACCAATGCGGGCACCAGCAAAAATCCCCCACCCACACCAAGAAATCCGGTGAGAATGCCCACGCTGCCACCCGCCATCAGGCAGCGCAGCGGACGACACTCGGCCTCGGGCTGGGTCGACGATTGGCGCATCCGCATCATTCGAACACCCAACGCGATCATCAATCCTGCAAAGGTCAACATCAGGACGCTTGGTGAAACCCAGTGTGTCAATTTCGAGCCAAGCATTGCGCCCGGCATGCCAGCCACGGAAAACATCATTACCGCTTTGAAATAAACCTCTCCCACCCGCGCGCGTTGCCACATTCCGGCCATTGCTGCCGCACCGACAATGAGCAAACTCAAACCCACGGCTTCATGCGGCGAAACTCCCGCCAGATAAACCAGCACGGGCAGTGTCAGAATGCTACCACCGGAACCTGTCAACCCAAGCACCAGCCCGATCCCCACCGCGCCAAGTAAGGCCAGGGCGTTCATGATCGCAAGGACAGCGGGATCTCACCATACGCGCCATCGACATGCACCACCTCACGGCCGCGACTTGCCAGGTAGGCCGCCGCAATGGCGGCACGCAATCCGCCCGCGCAATGAACGTGAAGCGGCGAAGCGGATGGCAATTCATCGAAACGAGCAGCCAAACGCGTGTAGGCAATGTTTTTGGCGCCTGTCACATGCCCTGCCGCAAACTCGTCGGCGCCACGCACATCGAGCACGGGCTGCCCCGCCTTAAGTTCACTCGGAGAAATTCGCGCATAGCCATGCAGCAGCGTGCTAAGGGACAAGGCTTCATCGATCGGCATCCAGGCCTCCACGCGATCAAGGCCGATTCGAATCAATTGTCGCACGGCCTCATTTACTTGATAAGAGTCCTCGACCAGCAAAAGAATTTTGGCGGATTCATCGACATAAGATCCGGCAGCCACTGGCAATTTGCCACCGGGCATCGGCGCAAAAAGGGATCCCCTCACATGCTTGAATGCAAAGTTTGACCGATCTGATCTCAAATCGAGAATCACCCGATCGTCTTTTCCAACCCATGCTTCCAGTTGATCCGCATGAATGCGCTGCGGTTGGGGCAAGTGACCATCGGGCAAGAGCGCGGGCCCGATGCGGTTGTCGCGCTTCATGCGCGCAAAATAGCGTGGGGGTTCGGGCTGACCCTGCAAAATGTCGCTGACAAATCGATCCTCGCTGCCAGTGAGTGCGAGACGAAAGGCTGGATTAAATTTTCTCTCGTAATCCATCACGCTGCTGGCAATCGCGCCAAGAGCTTTGCCACACGCGCTCCCTGCGCCATGGGCTGGTAGAATTTGCAAATGCCCGGGTAAATTTGCCGTCGCTCGTAGGCTGGCGTAAAGGGTACGAGCGCTGGGCTCCATGACCCCAGCCTGACCCGCCGCGCTTTCGAGCAAGTCAGGACGACCCACATCGCCGACAAAGATGAAATCCCCTGTGAGAAATGCGATCGGCTCATTCGCGCCACCACCGATATCGGTCACCAAATAACTCATGTGCTCGGGC
>JBEEOX010000059.1:0-8415 GCA_041191425.1 Verrucomicrobiota bacterium
TGAACGGACCAAGGGTTTTACCAAACCATCTGTTAGAAAAATGTTCGTTTCATTTCCCCGATGGTCCGCTGCAAGCGGGCAAGGTCTATCATGTCTATGACTGCATCGAAACTGGCAGTGGTACCCAAGGCCTCTACCTAACAGGTCTCAGGGTCATCCTCGACAAGTCGGAAATTTCGTGGTGTTCATCGCGCTTTCGCAAGTTGGCAACGGCAGGTCATCCCAAAATCGACCACCATTCCAAATCCGATTCAACCAGTCCGACTCAGGACTCCGACTCGACCCTAGGAACATAGGTCGACTCGCGCAACACGGGCTGGGCCGATCCGCTCAACCACCTCCACCACTGCCACAGGCAGGAGATTGTGATGAGCGCTACAAGTGTCAGAAAAACCGTCACCACCACGACATCCAATCGGGCGTTGAAGAGGGCCGACTTCAACGCGGCCATGCGCTGATCACTCAAGCCGCCAGCGGCAATCTCGGCCTCGATTTTCGCAATCGCGGGCAAGAACCCTGCGGCTTTCGATGAGAAAATTTTCATCCACCCGGCGACGAAGGTCACCACCGCCAGAAATGCCAACGGGATGGCGGTGACCCAGGCATAGCGCGCGCGGCCCGACTTGATCAAAATGGTCGTGCCAAGACAAAACGCGATCACTGCGAGCAACTGGTTCGAAATGCCAAAGATCGGCCACAGACTCTTGGCGATGCCCTCGGGGTCAATCGCGCCTTGATGAAGAAAATACCCCCAACCTACAACGAGCATCCCGGTCGCGAGAATGTTTCCCAGCCAACTGCCCGTGTCACCCAAAGGTTTGCAAACCTGGCCAAGCAAGTCCTGCAAAATGAAGCGCCCCACCCGCGTGCCCGCATCTAGCGTGGTGAGAATAAACAAAGCCTCGAACATAATCGCAAAGTGATACCACAAGGACAACGCGGTGTTGCCTGGCAGCACCCGCGAAAACATGGAGGCCATGCCAACCGCAAAGGTCGGCGCACCGCCAGTCTTGCCGATCAAGGTCGGTTCTTGAATTTTTTCCGCCAAGTCCTCCATCTCCTCAAGAGTCACGCGATAAGCCGGACCGTAGGAGTTGATTTTTTCGATCTGACGCTCGACCGCGACCGTGTCACGCGGGTTCACGGGCGAGTTGATCGCAAAATACTGACCCGGCGGGAGCGCGCAGGCCGCGATGATCGCCATCAGAGCCACCAGCATTTCCGTCACCATCGCACCATAACCCACCACCCGCACATCACGCTCGCTTTCGATCAATTTTGGAGTCGTGCCCGATGAGATCAATGCATGGAATCCGCTGATTGCTCCGCAAGCGATTGTGATGCAAACAAACGGAAACACTGGCCCCGGGACTACGAAGCCACTGCCATCGATGAACGGCGTCACCGCCGGCATCTTGAGTTCGGGCATCGCCAACACGATGAAAATGCCCAGCACCACGACCGTGCCAAGTTTCATGAAGGTGCTCAAATAATCGCGCGGCGCCAAAAGCAACCACACCGGCAAAACCGAGGCCGCAAAGCCGTAAATCATCACCGCCCACGCAAGATCGGTTGCCTCCCAGCGCAATGCCTGATTCCACGAATCAGGCAAATATTTCCCTGCCACGACCGCGAGCATCAACCCAATCACACCAATCACCGATGCGCCTGTCACACGCATCATGCCAGTTTTGATCAGCAATCCCATCACCATGGCTAGAGGAATGGTTGCCGCGATGGTGAAAAGCCCCCACGGACTTTCCGCCAAGGCTTTGACCACCACCAAGCCCAACACCGCAAGCAAGATGGTCATGATCGCTAGCAGCGAAATCATCGCGATCAAGCCCACGAAAGGATGCACTTCTTCCTTGAGCATCTGCCCGAGCGACTTGCCATTGCGCCGCATGCTGGCCAGCAGCACGACCGCGTCATGGACCCCGCCTCCGAGTGTCGCACCAATCAAAATCCACAAGGTTCCCGGCAAGTATCCGAACTGCGCCGCAAGCACTGGACCCACCAATGGCCCGGGCCCAGCGATCGCCGCAAAATGATGACCGAACACCACCCACTTTGGAGTTGGCACGAAGTCCTTGCCATCAGCGCACACATGAGCGGCGGTCGATCGATCTTCATCGACGGTCAAAACCTTCGCCATCAACCAAGCGCTGTAAAAACGATAGGCCACCGCAAAAGTGCAAACACCAGCCACCACGAGCCATATCGCATTCACGGGCTCGCCACGCTGAAAAGCCGCCAATCCGACCGCGAAGGCTCCCATAAGGGCAATGATCAACCACATCAAGAAGCGCAAAAATTTCATGATTCGCCATCGATAACGAGCGCCCGCCACCCTGCCAAGAAAGATCACCGCCCACTTGCCAAAGCAATCGCTTCATGGGAAACCCGATCATGCCCACGCCCATGCGATTTGCGCTGATGCTTTTGCTGATCCCTTCCTGCACGCCTTACGAAGCAAGGCCTGAGATCAAATCAAAGCAACCGCAAGCAAGTCCACAAACGGTCATCGCCCCAACTCCAACCGAAACGCCAAAATCATGGGCAAACCACAATCCGCCCGAAGCGCCACAGCTAGTTTCCCGAAGCCTGACCGAGTTTAACCTCGAAGGTGTCGCATTCGATTCGAGAACCCACCGATTACGAGTCATTGACCAATCAGGCGGACCCGGAACCACCTTCACCGACGCTTCACAAGTCGGTTCATCGCAGCACGCGCTGGCGGCGATCAATGCCGGATTTTTCACCCCCGCAGGCGAGCCTCTTGGGTTGCTTGTTTCAAATGGAAAAGCATCTGGTTCATGGAACTCATCCACCTCGATCGGTAGCGCGGTCTGGCAGGAATCCAACTCAGGTAATTCAAACATCAGCCGCCGCCACGAAACTCAGCCGTCCCTCATGAAGCAAACACGCGAGGCGCTTCAATCGGGCCCCATGCTCGTCGACCACGGTCAAGCCGTTGGCGGCCTCGAGTCCAACAAAATTAGCGCCCGAAGTTTCATCGCTTGGGACGGAGACACCCGCTGGTTTATTGGGCGCACATCACCCTGCGCGCTCAATGCCCTCGCTGAAACTCTCGCATCCAGCAATCACTGCGGCTGGAAAATTCACCGTGCGATGAACCTCGACGGCGGCCGCTCATCCGACCTTTGGATCTCCTCCCGCATCAGCGGCGGCCCCCTCCACTCACGCCCACCTTGGAACAAGCCCGTCCGCAATTTCCTCATCCTCGTGCCGCGATGATGAAGACAATCGTCCGATCCCACGCGATCGCGTGAATTTGATCAATCTGATTGGAATGATGATTTTGATCTGATAGAGTGTAGGAGTTCAGAAGAAATATGATCCTTCGCCGCCATGTCCTTCGCATCTTCCTGTCGGCATTGTGCCTCAGTTTGGGCAGTTGTGCGACGCGACCCACAACCACCGCTTCTGCGGCCAATCCAAAACCAGGCATTGCCACGAAGCTGAAGAAGATTTCCGTCGCCAAACTTCCCAAGATTCGAATGCCGGGATCGTTTTTGGAACCCGATGTCAAAGTGGTCGAACCTCGCGTAAAGGATCTGAAAAATTTGCCGAGTGGCAGTGAGTTGGCCGAAGCCCACCGAAAAAAACAGCGAGGATTTTTTTGGATTGTGGGAGGACCTGTCGATTTCAAGGAGCCCGATTTGCCGACCCCGGGAATCGATGTCGGCGAAGGCCTGCTTCCGCCTCTGCCGCCCTGATCAGAGCGCTCACCTCCGATGCAGGCAGGCCGGATTCGCGGCTTGATCCATCCCCCGCCATCGCGGATCATCATTCCATGATCCGATCGGTTTTGGCACGATTGTCCTTCCTAGCACTTTTCATCAGTCTGCTCTCATCGTGCGGTGGAAGTCCTCCACCACGCGCCATCCCGCGCGGCGAAGCTTACCGTCAGCCTATCAGCAACGCTGCAGGCGTCACAACCGCGACACCAATTCCACGCACCCCACCACCCCCCATCGTTGGTGAAAGTGCACTGGTGCTTGATGTCCAAAGCGGTCGCGTGCTTTATGCTAAAAACGCCGATGTTCCGCGCGCGGTTGCCAGCACCCAAAAAATCATCACCGCCCTCTGCGTACTCGACACCGGCAACATCGACAAGCCCGTCACCATTGCCGCCAGCGACCTCAACTGCGAGCCGACCCGACTCAATGTAAAGCCCGGTGATGTCTACACCCGCCGCGAACTTCTCAAGGTACTCATCGTCAAAAGTGCCAACGACATCGGTAGAGCGCTTGCTCGTGATGTCGGCGGCGACCAGGAAACTTTCGCCATGCTGATGAACCGCAAGGCCGCGTCGCTCGGCATGCGCAACTCACATTTCCGAAATCCACATGGACTCACCGAACCCGGCCAGTACTCGACCGCCCGCGACATGGCCATCGCGGCAAGAGCCGCTTATCGCAGTCCGCTCGTTCGCGCCTATGCCAGCACGAAGTCATTCACCTTCAAATTCAACGATGGGCGCACTCGACTATTGGAAAACACCAACAAGGTTCTCAAAACCTTGCCCTACTGCAATGGCCTGAAAACAGGCACGACCAATGCCTCCGGACGTTGCCTCGTGTCGAGCGGATCGCTCAATGGAAGATCGGTGATCGTTGTCGTGCTGAAGTCCAACACGCCAAACATCTGGACCGACTCAACCAAGCTTCTTCGTTGGGCACTCGAGACATCGCCAGCGTAAACACCTCAGCGTTCAAGCGCGCCAATTCTTCCAACACTCAGCGCCAAATGCTCACGCCTTCGGAGGAACTCGCCCAATTGCGCGCACAGGGCCTTGAGCGTGAACTCCACCCGCTCGAATCCTCCGCCGGCATCCGCGTGATTCGCTCGGGAAAATCTTTGTGGAATTTTGCCTCCAACGATTATCTCGGACTCGCTTCACATCCGGCCCTTGCCGAGGCTTTCACCGAAGGCATAAAAAAATTCGGCACTGGATCAACCGCCTCGCGTCTCGTCTGCGGCACACTGGCTCCCCATCAACAACTTGAAGCATCTCTCGCCGAAGCGAAGCAATCACAAGCAGCGCTCACCTTCAGCTCGGGCTTTGCCTGCGCACTCGGAATCATTCCCGCTGTCGTCAGTAAAAACGACTTCGTCCTGCTCGACAAACTCTGCCACGCCTGCCTCATCGACGCGGCAAAACTCTCCGGTGCTACGATCCGCGTCTTCCCCCACAACGATCTCGCGAAATTGAAGTCCCTGCTCACATCGATCCGCGCAAAGTCCGCTGATGCCCGAATCTTGGTGGCAACGGAATCAGTCTTCAGCATGGACGGCACGGCCTGCCTGCTCACCCCGATGGTCGATCTGATTGAGGCATTCGACGCGATGCTCTTGCTCGACGAAGCCCACGGCTTCGGCGTTCTTGGCCCCAGTGGAATGGGCCTTGCTGAGCAGGAAAATGTCGCCCATCGCATTACCTTTCAAATGGGCACACTGAGCAAAGCCGCGGGACTCTCGGGTGCCTATGTCTGCGCCTCACGGGATTGGGTCAAGCTCCTAATCAACAAGGCTCGATCCTTCATTTACTCCACAGCACCGCCACCCGCTCTAGCCCACGCGGCGCTCGCATCCCTGCATATCATCCGCTCTCCGGAGGGCGCCACACTTCGCGAAAATTTGCGCGAAAACATACGCTCCCTCACAGATCGCGATTCATCGATCCCGATCATTCCGCGCATCCTCGGATCGAATGAAGCAACACTCTCTGCCGCGCGCGCGTTGGCCGAAAAATGCTTTCTAGTCCCAGCCATCCGTTACCCGACCGTTCCACGAAACACCGCACGGTTGCGCATCAGCCTGTCAGCCGCGCATCCGCGCGAAGCGATTGAATCACTTCGCGAGGCTCTTAATGACTAACCCCGCCCGCGTCTCTCTCACATGCCCGGAATGCCAAGACCGCCGGTGAGCTTTTTCATTTCAGCCGAGGCCTTCTCCTTGCCCGTGTTCACCGCATCTTGCACACCCTTGAGCACAAGCCCTTCAAGAAATTCCACATCCGAAGGATCGACCACCGATGGATCGATCCGAATCGACAAAACATCACCCGCGCAATTTGCGGTGACCTTGACCTTTCCACCACCCACCGATGCCTCGACGGTCTGCTTGGAAAGCTCTTCCTGTTTGGCGGCAAGACCAGCCTGCATCTGCTGAGCCTGCTTCATAAGTTTGGCGATGTTCATAGGAATTTGATGAGTGGAGGTTTGAAATTTTTACGCACCGACGATCTTACCTTCGAATTTTTTCAAAGCGGCTTGAACGAGCGGATCCTGATAAAACGAATCGTCAGCAGCCGGTTCCTTTGATGCTGGCGACTCGGGCGCAGGTGCTTTTGTCTCAGGCTTCACTAGTTCGGGAGCGACAATCGGCTCGCTCGCCTCAGGCGCGGAATCGATCAAGGAGCCGAGTGACTCGATAGCCGATGATTTGGATTTGCTCGCGGGCTTGGGCGCAGGTTTGGCGGGAGTGGTCGCAACTGATTTTGGCTCATCGACTTTGATCGGCGGAGCAGTGACTGATGTTTCCATCGAAACAACCACATCGTCACCCGAGGAGCTGATGCCTTTGTTGAGGGCCTTGATGACATCGGTAATGCGAAACTCACCGAGCGATTGAATCGATTTGATCACACCGAGTTCGAAATGCAGACGCTTGTTGGTCGCCCATTTCATACGGCTTTCAGTCTCAGCAAAAACATCGATCGCCGCGAGAAGTCGATCAGCCTCATAGGCTGAGGTCACCGCCAGCAAACCCTGCCACAGCTCGTCAGGAATACCTTCGCCATCAGCCGCAGGATCCAACTTCGCCACCAACAAGGCACGCAGGCAACCGATCAATTCACCCAAAAGCTGCGAGAGATCGCGACCACTTTCGGATTCTTTTTGGATCAGCGACAAGGCCTTTGGAGTGTCTCGCGAGAGCAACGCGGTTGCCAGATTCGCGACCTTTTCCCGCGAGGTAAAACCAAATACATCGAGCACATTTTCCTCCACGATCCGATCGCCGCAAAAAGCAACCAGCTGATCCAACATCGACTGTGCATCGCGCATGCCGCCATCCGCGCCCTTGGCAATCGCCCACGCGGCCGCCGCATCAAGATTGATGCCCTCCTTACCCGCAATGTGCAGCAGGTGATCAGCTATCAACTGCGTTGGAATCGGCCGCAGGTCGAAACGCTGACAACGCGACAAAATCGTTGGCAAAATCTTGTGCGCTTCGGTCGTCGCAAAAATGAATTTCACATGTGGCGGCGGTTCTTCGAGCGTCTTGAGCAAGGCATTGAATGCCGCATTCGAAAGCATGTGAACCTCGTCGATGTAATAAATTCGGAATTGCCCCCGACTTGGCGCAAATTTGACCGAATCCCGCAACTCGCGCACCTGCTCAACGCCATTGTTGGACGCACCGTCAATCTCCAAGACATCGAGCGAACGACCCTCGGCAATCTCGACACAAACATCCTCGTCGGGATCAAAGTCGACCTTGGGTCCCCCTGTGCAATTCAGCGCCTTGGCAAAGATCCGCGCGGTCGAGGTCTTGCCCGTACCCCTCGGCCCGACAAACAGATAGGCATGCGCGAGGCGGTTCTGCTCAATTGCATTGCGAAGAGTCACCACGACATGATCCTGACCCAGCACATCCTCAAAGGTGCGTGGACGGTATTTTCGGGCAAAAACCTGATAGCTCACGAGCGCCAGTGTAAGCAGCTTGGCGGGTTTGTCATGACCGAGTTTTGGTGAAATGCAAAATTTGGCACCATCCACTGCAAAGTCCGATTTCCCGCCTGCCTGGGGTTGAAGTGTCGACCGAAGCCGCTAAGCTGACGCCGGATGATTCCGATCAAGGCCAAGAGCATTTTGTCGCTTCAAGGCGTGTGCCTCTGTGCCATTGCTTTCATTGCGGGTATTTTGATTGCCATACTGGGATTCAAAACCTTGCCAAAACAGGAAATCCAAACCTCATCGCCAGACCACGGCGCAACCAAGATGTCGACACTTGAAGCGACGCTACGAGCGGAGATGGAAGCCGAGCTGAAAAAACGCAGCGCCGAGATCGAAAAGAAATCCGCCGAGGAAATCAAAAAAATCAAAGCGGAACTCACCCCAAAAACGCCCGCCGTGGGTGCCGTCAGCGATGTTCGCAATCTCCGCAACGGTATCCCATTTAAGACCGAAATCAAAATTGATCCCGGCACAATTTCTTCCTCGGAACGTGAACACCCGGAGAGCTACTCGGCCTTCTACCAGCTCAACCTCAAACGCCCCAGGCCCGCCACAACGCTTTCAGAGCTCATCATAACGAGTCCGAATCTACCAACGCTTCTCCCTGGCCTGACAACTCTGCTGGAAAAAGCGGAAGTCTCGCCATGGT
>JBEEOX010000060.1:0-8335 GCA_041191425.1 Verrucomicrobiota bacterium
GTCAGGCGGTCTAAGGGTTGATGCGATGGACCCATGTTTCAGTGAGGTAGTCGTCCCCGCGCTTGAGGCAGCAACGAAGCTCAATCGGACCGATGTCCGAAAGCTTGGTGCCCTCGGCCGAGGGGGCGACTTGGAATGCAAGGCGCCAGCGGTCCTCGGGAATTTGCTGAAGGTTGATACCTTGGATCAAAACCTTCGGGCCATTTTCGCCAATCGCTTCAATTTGTGGCGTGAGGGGCCTCTCGGCACTTTGCTGAAGGCTGGTGCCTTTGAACTCGACGATGATCGTGCGCTGACCGGGTTGCCAATCGTGAATGCCGCTGCGGGTCGCGACGACATGACCTATGGCCTGAGAGGGATCGGGATCCATCGTCCAGTGCTGGCGATAGGAAAATTCGACGCGGTCGCCTGGTTGAGGTGTGCGCGCGGGTTCCCACATGGCGACGGTGTTGTCGGCAAGTTCGTTGGTGGTTGGAATTTCCATCAGCATCACGCGGCCCGGACCCCAGTCGGAAGTTGGCTCGATCCACAATGAGGGACGGAGATGGTAGGCGGCCTCATCGTCCTCATAGGCACTGAAGCGGCGGTCGCGTTGGAGGAGTCCAAAGCCGTCGCATTTGTCCATGCTGAAGAAACTGAACTCAAGGCGTCCCGAGTCGTTGCAGATGGGACGCCAAATGCGTTCGCCGGTGCCCATGCGGATTGCGAGTCCATCGGTGTCGTGTACCTCAGGGCGGAAATCATCAAAGCGGCGGCGCGAGTTTTCGCCAAACCAGAACATGCTCGACATGGGAGCAATGCCAAGGCGTTGGACAGCGCGGCGGGTAAAGATCACGGCGCGGACTTCGACGATGGTTTCATTGCCAGGATGGATCTTAAATGCGTAAGCACCCGTGTATGAGGGACCATCGAGCAAGGCGTAGAGACGGGCTTGCGTTTCACCGGGTTCGGGTTTGCGCAGCCAGAACTCGCGGAAGTTGGGGAACTCCTCGGCACCGCCATCAATGCCGGTATCCACTGCGATGCCACGCGATGAAATGCCCCAACGCTGATTGCGGCCAAGTGCGCGCCAGTAGCTGGCGCCCTGAAAGACGATTAGTTCGTCGAAATATTCGGGGTTGTTCAGAGTTGTGTGAAGACGGAATCCAGCAAAGCCACCATCGGCGGGAAGCTCGCCATGTTTTTGGATGAGCGGCCCATAATTGAAAAAAGCCTCGGCAAGACGAATGCGTTGCTGATGGCTGCTGGTGAACTCATTCAGCGTGACTGGCTCGCGGTAGAGATAGCCGGGATGAAAAAACATCGCGCGAAACGGCAGATTGTCCGAGGCCCAGAGCGCTTGGTTTGGATTGAAGCGGATGTCGCGATACTGATCGTAGGTCAGGTTATTCATCCATTCCGGCAACGAGTCGCGATTCGGCGGAGTGTAGGGTTTGTTCGCGAGATCTCTTGCTCGACTCTGGATGCTATCGAATCCGATGTCTTCGCGTTCCCATGTTTGAGACAGGGCACCAGACGTCGCGGCCGCGACCACGAAAAGGGATAATATGCTTCGCACGGCGCGTTATTTAGGGGTGAGGGAAGGCCGCGTCAAGATTGGCTAACAGCAAATCCGATATAAATCGGGGTTCGATTGGCGTAGAAGGAGAAGCTCATGGCGGACTACATCGATCTCAAGAGGTCGATGGTCTCATTGAGGCGGGCGATCGGCTTTGCGGATTCGAGTCGGGGGAAACGTCTTTCGGCCAAGAGGATGTATGCGCCATTGCGGAACAGCATGAGGCGTTGACCTTGAATTTCGACCGACTGGATCTCGTTTGCGGCGGCCAGTGACTTGATTCGGGCGATACTCAGCAAATTCTTCACTGGCTCAGGCAGTCGGCCAAAGCGGTCACGCCATGCCGACTCGAGCGCGTCGACCGCCTTGATGCTGAGCGCGCCGGAAAGTTCCCGGTATGCGCGCAGGCGCAGTCGGGTGTCGTCGAGCCAAGTGATCGGCAAAAACGCCGGGATGGCATCGTTGGCTTGGCGGTCGCCCTGTTTCACCCACGCAGCTTCGGTGCTCACGACAAAGTCCGCCTTGAAGCCTGGTGGGGTCACGCTTCCGGTTTTGCGCCCCTTGAGTCGCTCGACCGATTGCTTGAGGAGTTGGCAATAGAGCTCAAAGCCGATCTGTGAAATGTGACCTGACTGTTTTGTGCCGAGGAGATTCCCCGCGCCGCGGATTTCAAGATCACGCATGGCAATTTTAAATCCCGATCCGAGTGCGGTGTGTTCCTTGATCGCGTGGATGCGTTTGCGTGCATCGCCAGCGGTGATCATATCGCGGGGCAGAAGCAGGATCGCATGGGCTTTTTCTCCGGCCCTGCCGACGCGTCCGCGAAGTTGATAGAGATCGGCAAGACCAAAGCGGTCGGCTCGGTCGATGATGATTGTATTGGCGTTGGGGATGTCGATGCCGGTCTCGATGATGGTTGTGGCAAGGAGCACATCGGCTTCGCCATTCACAAAGGTTCGCATGACCACTTCGAGTTCGTCTTTGTCCATTTGACCGTGGCCTACGACGATGCGCGCCTCTGGAACGAGGGCTGCGATTCGCTCGCGCATATTTTCGATCGTTTTGACGCGGTTGTGCAGGAAAAAGGTTTGTCCGCCGCGTTTCATTTCGTGCCGAATCGCATCGCGAATGATGCGCTCGTCATAGGGCGAGATGGATGTCGCGACAGGCACGCGGTTGGGTGGCGGCGTTTCGATGGTGGACATGTCGCGTGCACCCATCAGCGCCATGTAAAGCGTGCGGGGTATGGGTGTGGCGGAAAGCGTGAGCACATCGACCTGACGAAAGAGTTGTTTGAATTTCTCTTTGTGAGCGACGCCGAAGCGCTGCTCCTCGTCGATGACCACGAGACCGAGATCTTTGAAATGCACATCGCCTGAAACAAGGCGATGGGTGCCGATTACGAGGTCGACTGAGCCATCGGCGATGCCGGCGATGGTGTCGCGGATTTCGGCGGGCGAGCGAAAGCGGTTGAGAAGGTCGATGCGCACGGGGTAATCCGACATGCGCTCGCGAAAGGTGCGCCAGTGCTGCTCGGCGAGCACGGTGGTGGGCACGAGGATCGCCGCTTGTTTGCCGCTGGTGATGGTTTTGAATGCGGCGCGGATCGCGACCTCGGTTTTTCCAAAGCCGACATCTCCACAGATCAAACGATCCATCGGTCGGGTTGCTTCGAGATCGCGCTTGGTCTCGTCGATCGCGCAGCGTTGATCGCTGGTTTCCACATGATGGAATGAACGCTCGAATTCCCACATCCATCGGCTGTCGGGTGGATGCGCGTAGCCGGGTTCGTGATTGCGCTCGGCCTGGACGCGCAGAAGTTTGGCGGCGTAATCGAGAATCGATTTCTCGGCTGCCTTGCGGGCGGATTTCCATGACGCGCCTCCAAGTTTGTTGAGCTCCGGTGTGCGTCCGCCGAGACCGACATATTTGCCGACGAGGTATGACTGCTCGAGGGGGACACCGAGCATCGCGCCATCGCGGTACTCAAGGAGCATCTCCTCGCATCCGTCATTTTCAACAATGCCGCGAAACCGAGCGATGCCGTACTCGTAATGAACAACCAGATCGCCATGATTCATTTCATCAACGGACCCTTGGGTGGCGATCTGACGCGCGCGATCCAAGATCGATCGGCGCTTGGTGCTCGCGCTGCGATAGCGCCCAAAAAGCTCGGACGAAGAAAGCACCGCGATGCGGGCAAATGGCAGGGTGAATCCAGCCATCAGTTCGCCGCACAAGGGGATGATGCCGAGATCTCGCACGAGTTCCTTGCCAGATAGTTCTTCGAAGCGATCCTGCTCTCCCTGATTGGCAAAGACCATGGCAACCGCCCATTTCTCACGCTGCCATGAGTTGATTTGTTGGAAAAACTGTTCGCGGCGGATTTCATCGAGGATGAAATCTCCCGCTTCAAAAACTCCGAGTGGGCTTGGGTAAGCCGCGAGACTAAAGTCTTCTTCGCCATCTCCGCATCGCGCACCCTCCATGACCGAGACCTCCGCATGCTCAATGGTGGCATCGAGGGAGATCACGACATCATCGACTTTTCGGTAAGCGGCGATTGTCGCATCGGCGCTCGGCTCGCCGATCGCAATTTCCGTGGCGTCGAGTTTGCGCGTGGATGACTGGCTATCGATGTCGAACTCACGGATCGATTCGATTTCGTCGTCGAAAAACTCGATGCGCAGGGGAGCGATGCCCTGCCATGGAAAGACATCCATGATGCCACCACGCACAGCGAACTGGCCGCGCTCGGAAACCATGGGTGTGCGTTCGTATTGGTGCTTGGTGAGAGAGTCGCCGAATGCCGAAGGATCCAACTTTGCGCCAATCTTCAGCATGATGCGTGCCTTGGCCAAGTTTTCGGGCGAGGGGCATGATTGGGCGAAGGCCTCGCTATCGCAGATCACGATGGATGGCTTGGATTGCGTGAGCGCATGCAGAATGGCAAAGCGCTCTGCCACTGATTCGGGATCAGCGGTTGTTTCTGATTTTTGATCAACAACGGCATCCGGCAAAACCATGGCATCCAATCCCCAAAGTTCCATT
This sequence comes from Verrucomicrobiota bacterium, assembly GCA_041191425.1. Taxonomy (GTDB): domain Bacteria; phylum Verrucomicrobiota; class Verrucomicrobiia; order Verrucomicrobiales; family Akkermansiaceae; genus Luteolibacter. The sequence continues at coordinate 4,610 of JBEEOX010000060.1, forward strand.
TCAGAGGCCAGTCGTTCCCTTTGACGAGGAAGGTCAGAGATCAGCCAGACATGGGATTTGCGCGATTCGTGAATCGCCATGCAGAGGACTGATGATACAAATGCATGGGCGGCATTCGCGCAGTGATCAAGCACGAGGCTGCCATGACCATGGACCATGGGGGCCAGGCGCGAGTGGAAGTCGGGATGATGGAGCACCTGCCGAAGCAAGTTTTCCGAGTGTGGGTCCGTGCGGGACACGCGCCAAGCGATAGGCCTGCGCGAGGGTTCCGGCAAGCGATTGATCAGGAGATGAAATGAATTCACGCATTCGGAGCCATGATCGCGGCTGGACGGCGCGGATTAGGAAGTTTACATGATGCTTATGTCCGTTCGCACCCGATTCGCGCCATCGCCCACCGGATACCTCCACGTGGGTGGCGCCCGCACCGCGCTTTTCAATTGGCTTTTTGCACGTCATCACGGCGGCGTCTTTGTGCTGCGCGTCGAAGACACCGACGAGGCAAGAAACACCGACGAAGCCAAGGAGGCAATTTTTGGTGGCATGAAATGGCTGGGGCTGGATTGGGACGAAGGCCCGCAGGTTGGTGGCGCAATGGGTCCCTATTTTCAAAGCGAGCGCCGCGAAATTTACGACCGTTGGTTTGCAAAACTGGTCGATGCCGGTCGCGTCTATGAAGACGATGGTGCTTGGAGATTCAAATTCGAGCGACGCCCGGTGACGATGCATGACCTCGTTTGCGGCGAGGTCACGATCGATTATCGCGACGAGTCAAACACCCCTGACATGGTCGTGAAGCGGTCGGATGGCAGTTATGTGTTTCACTTTGTGAATGTGGTCGATGACCTCGAAATGCAGATCAGCCATGTCATTCGCGGCGAGGATCATTTGATGAACACGCCCAAGCACCTTCAGTTGATCGAGGCCTTCGGCATGGAAGCGCCGAAGTACGCGCACATTCCGCTGATTCTAAACCCCGATGGCAGCAAGATGTCGAAGCGTGATGAAGGAGCCGCGGTTGGGGATTACCCGCGTCAGGGTTTTATTTCGTCCGCCGTTGTGAACTTCATCGCCATGCTTGGATGGTCGCCAAAGAACGATGAGGAAATCTTCAGTCTCGACGAGCTAGTCAGTCGCTTTTCGTTGGATCAGGTCAACCGCGCACCAGCCCGCTTTGACATCGAGAAATGCCGATGGGTCAACCAGCAGCATCTGATGAGACTGGACGCGGCAAGTTTCGCACGTCAGGCGAGGCCTTTTCTTGAGAAGGCCTCATTGCCGATAGGCGATTCGTTTGAATCGGTGATGGCGGCCGTGAAGGACAAGGTGCGGCTGTTGAGTGAAGTGCCCAAGGCGGTGGAGTTTTTGCTGTTGGATGAATTTTCTTACGATGCCGAAGCCATGGCCAAGGCGGAATCCAATCCGGCAGTGCGTGAGGTTTTTGGCAAACTTGCGGAGTTCTTCAAAGGCATCGACGCATGGTCGGCTGACACTGCGAAAGCCGCATTGGCTGAAGCGGCGTCGGCAGCGGGTGCCAAGTTGGGTCAAATGATGTTCCCACTTCGCGTAGCGCTCACGGGTAGAGGTCAGGGGCCTGACATGGCGGATGTTTTGAACATTCTCGGCAAGGATCGCTGCATTTCGCGTGTGGAAGTCTTCAACCGCAAATTGGCATGAAAGAAGTTTACACTCTCGATGATCTTTCAAGCCGCGACCTTCTGGACGCTGGATGCGACAAGCCTGCGCGCTTGGCAGTGATTGGATGGCCAATCGCGCATTCGGCCTCGCCAATGATGCATCAAGCCGCATTGGACGCTTATGGCATCGACTGCCGCTACATCCGTGTTGAAGTGCCAACAGGTAGCGTGTCCGAGGCATTTCAACGCATGCGTTCGCTTGGCTTCATTGGTGTGAATGTCACCGTGCCACACAAGTTTGATGCCTTGGCCCTGTGCGATGTCAAAGACCCACTCGCCGATGCACTCGGAGCGGTGAATACCGTGAAATTTGATGCCAAGGGCCTGATGGGTTTCAACACTGACGGCCCTGGGTTTGTGTCTGCGATCGAGCATGATTTTTCGGTGCGCTTGGCTGATCTAAAGGTGCTCATTGTGGGAGCTGGCGGTGGGGCGGGTCAGGCAATCGCCACGCAGTGCATTCTAAGCGGCGTGCGGCACTTGGTATTAGTGAACCGCTCGGTCGATAAAATAGCAGCCTTGCAAGCGAAGCTTCAATCGTTTGCTAGCGATGCAAAGATCATCGTGTCGGGGCTCAACGAACCTCATCTCTCAGAGCTCTCGCAGCAGTGCGATCTCATCGTCAATACTTCGTCGGTAGGGCTTAAGTCCGATGACCCATGCGTGTTGCCAGCTACATGCCTCATGAAAAACCACATGGTGTATGATACCATTTACAAGCCAGCGGTCACTCCACTGATTTCACAGGCGAGAAGCCTCGGATGTCGTACATCGAATGGCCTGTCGATGCTGTTGGGTCAGGGTGCCCTCGCGTTTCAACACTGGTTTCCAGGAACCGATCCCTTGCCGCTCATGCGAGAGGCGTTGATCGAATTATCCTAATTGTTTGTGTTGCCATCTGGGTTTAAATCGAAGCCTGGCAGATCACTGGAGTACCAATGACAGGCCTTGAGTTCGGTGATTTTGAATGCGCGCGTATCCACCTCGCCGCTACGGCGAATTTTCACGCGAACTCGTATCATGCCCTCGGGGTCGTGATTGGCGAGCTTGGCATCGAATGGGCGTTTTTTGTTTTTTAAGGCGGAGAAAGCAGCCTTTAGCAGCTGGCCTTCGGGTGAATTTCTGTCGACCAAAAACTCAGGAGAGGGTGATGCTGTATCCGCAGGAAGTCCAAAGATTGGCGCGTAAAACATCAGGCTGATGGTGGACATATTCTTGCGTTCATCGGCAAGGCGTTCGCGGGCAAGCAGTCGAAACTCACCTTCAGCGTCACCATTGCCGCTGAGAAATACCGAAAATGGCATGTCGCTGTATCTTACAAAGTGCTCCCAGTCGATCAGCCATTCATTGCCTTCTTTTCTGAAAATTGCGTCAAAGCCTCTGCCATCGGCATTCGCCCAATTTGTTTCAATGGCTTTCTCATCACCAAGGCTGACAATTTTCCACTCGGACGTTTCTGGGGCAGGCGGGGAAATTTCAGACCAATTTTCAACTTCGCGATGCCGAGTCATGCGTGTCACTGCCGTGATGGGTTGTATCACAAACTGACTGCGCTGCTCGGGTGGCCCTGCTTGGAGAAATCCATGCATCGTTCGCATGCATTGTCCCATCGCCTTGTTGAGCAGATAAAGATTTTCGTTTTGAGTTGCCGCATCGCTGGCGGTATTTTTGGGCGAAGTTTTTTCAGGGGATTCGGAATGCCAGATGAACCTTGCAGCTAAGACAATCAAGGCAGTCACCAATGCCCATGCGAGCACGAGCTTGGTGATGAAAGAGTTGTTTTTTTTGCGGGTCACGGCTTTACGAATTTCGCCGTGTGCTTGCTTGTCCTTGTTTTTTAAGCGGCTTTCAGTTGTGGGAAATTGAATGCCCAATGAGCTTTTGTCGCTAGCGACGGGAATGGGGTTGGATCCACACTCGCTGCATCGACGGTCCTTGCCTGCGTTTTCGACGGACTGGAACAAAGAACCGCAACGACCGCAGTGATACCATGAGAGTTGGTTTCTGGAGTCGATTCTGAGCTTGTCAG
>JBEEOX010000061.1:0-8201 GCA_041191425.1 Verrucomicrobiota bacterium
TCCGTCGAGATCGCGAAGGCGTTCGGTGACACTGCGGGTGACATGACCCATGTCGGAAGCGATGCCGATTTTTTTGCGTCCGTCGCCGATGACATATCCGACCGGATCGACCGCATCGTGTTGGACAGTGAAGCTCGTGATCAACGCATCGCCGATTTGAAATTCGCGACCGGCTTCGAAAATTTTCCATGTGCCGGAGCTCATGCCTTCTTTGTGAAGGAACAGGCGCGTGGCGGCAGTGGTGTAGACGGGCACTTGATTTTTTCTTAGAAAGACATCGAGCCCTTTGACGTGATCGCCATGTTCGTGGGTGATCAAAATGCCATCGAGACTGGCGGGGTCGACGCCGATCGATTGCATGCGCGTTGTCAGTTGTTTTGCGCTGAGGCCCGCGTCGAGCAACAACCTCACGCCATTGCACTCGATCACCGCCGAGTTGCCACCACTGCCACTTCCAAGCACCGCAAAACGCATCGCGGTGGAGACTGATGTGACCCGTGAGAGCGTGCAAGTCCTACTGAAAATTGATGCGCTCAAAAGTGCTGCAGGTTGCGATGAAAAAAGCCCCTCGTTCACGCGGCCGGAACTCTCCCCCCGGATTGCCCCAGTCTCGCGCGAAACGAGAAGCGTTATCAATGTGCCTTGGATTTGTGTCATATCAAGGGGATTTCATTCGGATGCGGCTTGATGGATCTCCTGCGCCCGCACAGGCTTGGCCTTGAATTCATGGACGATCTCGCCGACATCCTGCGCACCCATTTTGGTCATGCGGCATTTCGTCCAGGGCAACTTGAGGTGATGCGTCCGCTGATGGAGGGTCGACCTGCGCTGGCGATTTTTCCGACCGGTGGCGGCAAGTCTTTGTGCTATCAAGTTCCGGCGTTGGCGCTTGATGGATTAAGCCTCGTCATTTCGCCGCTGATTGCCCTGATGAAGGATCAAGTCGAGGCTCTCACGCGGAGGGGGATTGCGGCGGCGAGGTTGGACTCAACGCTGGATGCCGAGGCCTTGCGCGAACTTTATGAAGTGCTCGACTCGGGGCGAGTGCGCATCCTTTACATGGCACCCGAGCGATTGGCCAATGAACGGTTTCGCGAAAGGGTGCGGCGGTGGAAGGTGGCCATGGTGGCGGTCGACGAGGCGCATTGCATTTCCGAGTGGGGTCACAACTTCCGGCCGGATTACCTCAAGATCGCGCGGTTTTGTCGTCGGCTTAAAGTCAGTCGCGTGCTGGCTCTCACTGCAACCGCAACACCCAAGGTGGCGGCGGACATTCGCCGGGCTTTCCGCATCGCCAAGGATGATCATGTCGCGCTTGGGTTTCATCGGCCAAACCTTGATTTGCGTGTCACACCCTGTGCGATTAACGAGAAAAAACATCTGCTGCTCGACCGACTGGAGCGAATCGATGGTGCAGCCGTGGTTTATGTCACGCGTCAGGAAACCGCGGAGGAAGTGGCGACCTTTCTCAAGTCGAATGGTCATGCAGCGGCGGCCTATCATGCGGGCTTGCCCGATGAATTTCGCGCAGCGACGCAGGCGGCATTCATGAGTGGCGAAACGCGCGTGATTGTGGCGACGATCGCGTTCGGTATGGGCATCGACAAGGCCGACATCCGAGCGGTCATTCATTACAATATGCCAAAGAGTTTGGAAAATCACGCGCAGGAGATTGGTCGTGCCGGGCGAGATGGATTACCGGCTCACTGCGAATGTTTTGTCTGCGCCGACGATCTCACGGTGCTTGAGAATTTCATTTATTCCGACACCCCAAGCCTTGGAGCTTTGGAAAATTTGCTGCATCGGATTCTAGGGCTTGGCACGAATTTTGATCTCTCGATCTATGATCTTGCCGTCACCTGCGACATCCGCAACTCGGTGATCGCGACAGTGATCGCTTACCTCGAAAATGACGGCATCATCGAAGCCACGGGCAGTCACTATCAGACTTACAAACTGAAGTTCTTGAGGGATCTCAGAAGCGTGCTCGCTGGCAGGGCAAAAAACGAAAGCCGTTTTCTCAGCGATTTGATTGAGCGGGGTAAAGCTGCAAGGTCATGGACGATATTTGAGCCATCTATCTTGGCGGTGGAGCTTGGCGTGACTCGCGAAAAAATTGTCGGGTCCTTGCAGGAAATCTCGCTGGCTGGTGATGCCGAGTTGGCGGTTTCGGGAGTAAGGCAGGCGTTTCGCATGAAGAACGATGCAGGCGATCTTAAAGCACTCGCCAAGCGTTACGCGACGATGTTTTCGGAGCGAGAAAAAGCCGATCTGGCAAGGCTCGCGCAGGTGATGGGACTTGCCTCGCGCAAGGATTGTCTGACGGCGTACATCGCATCGTACTTCGGAGAAACAATGACCGAACCCTGTGGTCACTGTGATCGTTGTCGGGGGATTGCTCCGACCAGAGTGAAACGTGCCGTGCCGCGAAAGATCAACGATGGCGAGTTGGCAAGTGTGCACGCTGTGGTGGATGAAGATCATGCCGCGCTGGGTACCCCGAGGCAGTTGGCGCGATTTCTTTGCGGCATGAGCAGCCCTGCATCAACACGGGCAAGGCTAGGACGACACGATGCGTTTGGGATGTTATCAGACCTTCCCTTTGCCGAGGTGCTCACGCTTGCAAGCGCGGTTGTGTCGGGCAAGAGAGAGGTATGAATTCGAAAAGGGTAGAGCTGCGTCGCTCACGCCGCCGAAACACCGGGCACAGGCATGCGGTCTGAGCCAGACCGTGCTACCTACGAATATCAAATTTTACTCCGGCAGGGTGATCTGCAGGACCGTCGAGTCTTGCTCGGCGGTAAGCGCGTTGCAGGCCTTGGGCATGAGGATGAACTGACCTTTGCCGAAGCGGCGTCCGTCGGCGGACTTCAACGCACCATCGACCACCGAAAGGATGGAGAATTTTTCCGCGTCGGGGTTGGTGATGCTTTTGCCAGACAGTACCTTTTTGCGGTCGGTTTTGAAATACTCGCATGCGGCAAGGGTGTCGCCTTGAGGTTGATCCATCGATGGCTCGAAGTCGTTGAAGTCGATGCTGGCAAGGGATTCGGCAACATGAAGCTCGCGGGGTTGGCCATCGAGTCCAAGGCGGTTCCAGTCGAAGACGCGATAGGTCGTGTCGGAGTTCTGTTGGATCTCGTGGATGAGAAATCCAGCGCCGATCGCGTGGAGTCGACCCGAGGCGATGAAGATCGAGTCGCCGGGCTTCGGGCTGACTGCGTGCACGCAGTCGGCGACCGTGCCATCGGCGATCGCGGCTTCGAAGTTCTCACGGGTCACGCCGTTTTTGAGGCCGACATAAAGCTTCGCCCCTGCGTCGCAGTCGGCGATGAACCACATTTCCGTTTTCGGCTCACCTTTCAGCGATGCGGCAAGCGCGACTGGTGGATGGACCTGGATCGAAAGGTCATCGCGTGAGTCGAGAATCTTGATGAGGATCGGAAAACGCGGATGTTGATCGTAGCCACGGCCAAAAATTTCTTCGCGGTGAGCGGTCCAAAGTTCGTGCAGGCTTTTGCCGGCTAAGGGTCCCGACTCAACAATTGACTGTTCTTTCTCGCGGTCGACGATTTCCCACGCTTCGCCGTAGGGGTTGTTTTGATCGGGAAGCTGACGGCCGTAGACGCGTTCGAGTTCGCGTCCGCCCCAGACGCGTTGCATGTAGAGGGGGGTGAAAGTGATCGGTTCCATGTGGGCGGGAGGTTGCTCGAATCGGTCTGGCAGTGCAAGGCAATGCTTGGGGCAATCGTGCGATTGACCTCATCGGCTGTGGAGGTGAATTTGGTCGTGAATTGGTGGAGGTGAAAAACAGCGCAGATGAGTCGGGAGTGCCTCGCGGCGGTCGATGGCGGAGGTGGGCGTATATCGCGGCGATTCCCGTCTTACTGCTGGGTCTGTTTTGGCTTGAGGGCCCTGGGGTGCGGTGGCTTGGGCCATTGCTTGGAAAGTGGGGTCTTCATCGTGCGGGGTATGTGGGTGGGATGGAATTCGAGGGAAGTATCACGCGCGGTTTACTCATCAAAAATTTTCACGCGAAGGGCGATGGAACTGTAAGCGAATTGAAAATCCAGCGTTTGCGGCCGAGCTTTCATTTTCGTGAAATTCTTTTTGGTCGTCTTGCCGGATTAAAAGTTGAAGAAGCAGATCTGACCCTGCGCTTCGATCGGAATGAGTCCCCGAAAATTAAAGGTGATTTGGATTTCGAAAAATTTTCCGAATCGATTCGTGATGCGCGTCGATCGTTTATCCCGATGGATTTGGAGGTCGATGGACTTCGGGTGAAAGCGTTCAGAGATGGCGCCGAAATTTTTCAACTCGAGTCGAGTTCCCTGCGTCACGAAGGGTATCGAGAAAATTTCGAGCTTCAACTTGGTGCGATGACCGATGCATCGGGGAAGCGATGGCCAGCGCTGGATTCGACGCTCGTGTGGAAGAGCGAATCATTGGAGCTTGAGCAATTTGTGCCGCTGCCGGGGATTCGTGTTGATCGCTTGACTCTGCACACACCGAGCGATGGCGGGCTTGCGGGTTCGGCTGAGCTACGCGTCAAGGATGCGGGATTTCGTATTGAGGCGAGCGAGGAATTTTCGCTGCTGAAGGCGGATCTCGCTGATGGTCGTATCGTGCTCGAGGATTGGTGCTCTTTGTTTGGCACTAAGCCGCCGATGAAGGGTGATGTCACATCGTTTTCGGCTGAATTTTTTAGCGTGTATCCGGATTTTTCGCACGCGACAGGCGCCGTGAAATGCTCGGTGAGCGGGCTTGAGTTAGGGAATTTCAAGATCGATGAATCGGATGTCGATGTGGCCATCGATGATGAGACTGCGAGGCTCGCGCTTACGGGCAAGGGAATGGGCGCGGGGATTTCGCTGAAAGCGGATGCCGAGGTGGTGAGGGACGATGCCCTGCCACAAATCCGCGGCATCAAGGGCGAGATGCTCATTGATCAGGTAGAGGGGCTTGCACATCGAGTGGCTAAAGAGCGCGATGTCGAGATGCCGCGTGGGAGGATCGAGGGAAGTTTTAGCGGCATAGAAAGCGCAAATGATCCTTCGTGGAAATGTGATCTGCGTTACCTGCCGAATGAAACGGCAATTGAATCGCCGCTGAGCTTTCTTGGAACATGGGATGGGGATGATGAATGGTCGGGCAAACTTGCGGGCGATGGCATGAAGGTGGATTTCATTTTTCGTCGAGCGGCGGCGGAGTATCGAGCCACGGCTGATTTTAAGGATTTTTCAAGCCATCGAATTGCGCGCGTCTTGAATGTTTTTCTTGAGGGTTGTCATGACCGCTATGTCGTCGATGGAACATGGAAAGGATCGGGAAATCTTTCCAATAGCTCGCACGGGGGCTTGCTTGATCTTGGGCGTCTGTTGGTGAAGGACACGGGCGATGTGGACATTGTCGCGAGTGGTGGGATTGATTATGAATGGCCTGAAAAAATTTCATCGCGTGGCTTGAGGGTCGAGGCTGGTGCTCAGAGCATGTCGGCGCGGCTTACGCTGACCAATGGCATGCTGGGCGTGAGTGATTTCAAGTGGCTTGACGACAAGCGGGAGATCGCGCGCGGTTCGGCGAAGCTGCCGTTGCCGCGTGAGTTGGGCAAAGGACGAGGCGCGTTGCGCAGTGAGTCGCGCAACATTGCCGTTGATTTCGAATCGACGCGACTCGATGCCGCGCTGTTGTCGAAGTGGCATGCAGGCGCTTCGGGATTTGATTCAAAATCATCGGGTCAATTTTCGATTCGCATGAATGGGCCTGTTTCGAATCCGCATGTCGATCTGAGGCTCACACTCGATGACTTGCGACCGAAGGATCATCCCAAAGCGCCGAGCTTTGCGTGTGTGATCGATGTCAAAGGTAGGGGGGATCGTTTGGCCATGGATGGTCGAGCCACCACGGCGGAATTTTCTGCGTTGAAACTGAGTGCATCGATGCCGCTTCGATTGCATGAATGGCTTGGTAGTCCGGCTGATTTCACGAAAGAGGAATTTTCGGCGCGTATGGACATCCCTCGAGTGGATGTAGCACGATTTGCCAATTATGTTTCTGCCTTCAAATCATTGCGCGGAACAGTGAGTGGTGGCTTTGATGCTACGGGGACGCTGTCGAAGCCGATGGTTCGTGGAAAAGTGAATCTCGCGGGCGGAGAGATCCTTTGGAAGGATCGAAAAATTGAAACGATTTCGGACATCGCTGCGACGCTTGAAATCGAGCGAGAGCGCATTGCGGTCAATGGGCTAAAGGCATCGTCGGCGGGTGGAAGTCTAAGAGGCGGAGGCTATCTTACGCTCAAAGATTTCAAGCCCGATGCGCTTGATCTAAACATTGTGGCGCGTCAGCTGCCGCTGCGGCGAGACGAATCGTTGATGCTTCGTGCGAATGCCGAGCTGCGTTTGTCAGGCCCGTGGCAAAAGGCCGTGTTGTTCGGTCGGGTGGGTGTGGTTGACGGATTGTTTTACCGCGACATTGAAATTTTGCCGATCGGTACTCCGTTTTTGGTTCCGCCGACTGCCACATTGCCACGATTGGATCGTTTGGAAAAACCGGTTGGCACGATGCCAATGCCGTATCGTGACTGGTCCATGGATCTTCGCCTGCACACCGAGAAACCTTTTTTGATTCGCGGCAATGTCGCTGCGGGAAGGATCGATGGGTCACTGCGTGTGCGCGGCGGATTCGAGCGACCTCTGCCCGAGGGTGAATTGAGGATCTCCGACTTCAAAGCCTCCTTGCCCTTCAGCACGCTCACGGTGCCATCGGGCAAGGCAAAGTTTTCGCCGCAAAGTGGCATGGATCCGGTTTTAGAAATTCGTGGCTTCGCCGAACCGCGCCCTTATCGGGTGAACATTCAGGTGTATGGTCGGGCCTCGAACCCGCAGATGGTGTTGGTTTCCAATCCGCCATTGCCCGACAACGAAATCATGACCTTGCTCGCGACGGGTGCGACCACCAAGGGATTGGAAGATCCGCAGGCCGCATCATCGCGCGCCTTGCAGTTGTTAGCCGAGGAGTTTCGTCGCGGGCGCTTTGTGGTGGGCAAGCGGCTGAGACCCTTACTTGGGATGTTGGATCGCGTGGATTTCACCGTCGCGGAGCAGGATCCATACTCGAGCGATTCTTTTTCGACTGCGACACTTGAGATCACCGACCGATGGTATCTCTCTGCGGGCATGGATGCCGAGGGGGATTCAAGAGTGTTTGGAATTTGGCGACTCACTTTCCGATGATGATGTTCCTACAATTCCTGTGGATTTTGCTCGCGAGCATGATGGTCGCTGCTGGCGAAACGCGCGTGCGTATCAATGGACTAAGTGGACGCAGTGAGGCTCAGGTTTTGGAATCATTGGGTGGGAGGCTTGATCATGTGCGCGGTTCGGCGGCTACTCCCGCATCGGCGGAGGATGCGGCATTCCTATTGGGTCAGGTTTTGAAAAAGGACGGCTATGATGGGGCAAAGGTCAGATGGAAAATTGCGTCGCCGAATGAAATAAGTCTGATGGTCGACGAGGGTCTGCGGCTTTCGCTGGGAAAGGTTAGGGTGCTTGGGGTTTTCAAGTCTGATGAGAAGCGCATGGCGCGATTGTTTCGCAAGGTTGCGGAGAAGGATCGTTTTCTGTTTGGAGGTGTCGCACCATTTCGCGAACGAGATGTCGACGAAGGCTTGATGAATGTGCGGCGCGAGTTGAATGCCGATGGGCATTGGGATGCGCAGGTTTTGGTGCGTGAGCGGTGGGTGGATGATCGCTCGGGGGTGGTGGATCTCACGCTCGAGTGCGATCAGGGTCCGCGTTGTTTGATTGGCGAACCGATTGTGAAGAGCGTCGATGGTCGTGGTGTGAAGTTGGTGAGCGAGGAAGTGAAACCCTTTTTCGGCAAGACTGCGACCACGGCGAATCTCAATGCCATGCGCCTAGCAGCGGAGGAAATCACGGTGAGCCGAGGGTATCCCGATTCGACGGTAAAAATGGGAAGGTCGCCGCGAGCTGGGATCTTTGTGCCAGAGTTTCGCATCGACCTTGGAAAGCGCCTCAAGCTCAACCACGTGTCAGTGACCGGGCTTGATCATACGGATCCTAAGCGAGTTTTGCGTCGCATGGAAGTTGCTCGCGAGGATTGGTACAACGAGGCGGCAATGAATCGCGCGGTTCGCGGGCTATTGGCGACTGGAGCATTTTCATCCGCGCGGATTGAGA
>JBEEOX010000062.1:0-7901 GCA_041191425.1 Verrucomicrobiota bacterium
GGGCGTTGGCTCGGTGCGGATTCTTGAGGACGGGTGGACCGTGATCACCGAAGACCGCAAGCCCTCGGCGCATTTCGAACACACGGTTCTTGTGACCGATGGCGAGCCGGAAATTTTGACCGCGCGCCCACGCGAGGCGCTGCCCGAAATGCTGGGTCTGCCAGCGTGGTGATGTCGCTCGATGGCAGCCTCACTTGGCTTTGTTGCTCTGATAGCGATAGTGACCTTCGATTCTAAAATCGAAGAGCACGTTCTCCCACCGCACTTCGTCATCCAAGTGATGAACCACCCATGGCTCGTGCGCGCGCTCATCAGGTCCCGGAACAACAATGCCGATGTGTTTTTCCGCGCTGGCGAGAGACCACACGACAATGTCGCCTGGTTGATAATCCATCGCGTGACGCGATGCTTTGAGTACTTCGCCATTGCGTTCGAAAAAACGCTGAAGGTTGGCCACGCGCCGATGGTCGATGTGGGCATCCGCTCCAGCCGCATTCCATAGCTGCGGGTAGCGGTTGAAGTGAGCCTTGATGTCGTTGTTGACTTCGACCTGCAAGTCGATTCCGGTTTCTCGGAAGCTGCGAACGATTACATCCGCGGCCATGCCTTTGTCTTCGGCCACGTCACCCATCGGAAATCCGATGCGGTAGTAAGAAGGATCGTATGCGATGTCGCGTTTTGAGTAATCGAGCGCAGCGGCGGCGAGACGCGCACCGGGAAGGTGTGATTTTTCAAGAGCTGAAACCGCCTCGCCGACTTCTTCCACCGATGCGCTTTGCTGGGTGGCTCGCAAGCTTGGAATCAGTGGTCGACCGACCCAGAAGCCCATGACTGCCGCAATCGAGATGATCACCCAAGCGCCGATCCGATTACGCCGCTTTTGCAACTGCGGTCGCGGACCGATGTATTCGATCGTTTCGTAAAAAATGGTCTTTTTGCGGGCCATGCGGCGGGGATGTGGCGCGATGATTGGGAAATCTTTAGGATAAAAGCGACCAATTTCGCGTGAGGTGAAAAATTATCTGTTAAGTCGTTGGCAGATGACCCTAAACATTGAAAATCAAGGGTCATCGGGGGCTTATAAAATTCAGATTTCATGGGCTTTGCAGGGTTTTTTGGGGATAAAGCTTAAGAAATCCTAACAATAGTGCAAATGGCGGATTTTTTGCCTCGTGGGTGAATGAAGGACGAGGTCTCTGCGTCGAAGAAATCGAACGCGCCATGAAAGAAAAATACCTGATCGAAGATCTGCTTTCGCAAAGCCATTACGGGGCAATTTTTCGCGCGAGCGATCGCGAGACAGGCTTGCCCGTCGTATTGCGCCGCTATTTTCCGTTCGGCAGGGGATGTGGCGGACTCGATGCCGAGGCTCAAAAAATTTATGAAGGTTCCATCGCGGACCTGCGCTCATTGCGAAACGAATCCTTGGCACCTGTGATCGATGGTGGATGTGACGAGGTCGATGGAATTCCTTTCATTGCGACTGAGTGGATCCATGGCGAAACAATCGAGGAGCTGCAATCGCGCGTCATGCTCGGTATCGATGACGTGTATGACCTGCTGAATGCTGCGATCGATTTGTCATTGTGGCTTTCGCAAATTTTGGGTTGTGAAACGCTGTGGGTGGATACGGATTTGGCAACCGTTCTGCGTCGAGACTCTGGCAATCCGCGCGATCATGTGTTTTGCATTTCGCCATACAAGTGGTTGGGAATTCGAAATTCGAATGGCGATCTGATGGAACTTTCTGGCTTTGCCTCGCAGTTGCTTCAGGGCATGCCGCATGCGAATGGTGATGTGAAATATAACCATCTTGTCCGCTGGATCGAATGGCTCCGTGTTGCGCCTCCATCCACCACGCTCGATCAAGTTCGATCGAAACTTGCCTTGCCTGCAAACCCCTCCGCGCAGGCGCCCGTTCGCAGAACTGCTGCACCTCAGCCAAAAACCAAATCGACATTGCCGCGCAAGAGAAAGCGACCATTTAGGGCCATGCTTTGGGTGAACCTCTTTCTTGCGTTTGGCACGGCAGTCTTTGGCGCTTACGCGCATCAAGCAAAGCAATCGCGTGCTGAAGCTCAAGCACCCAAGACACAGCTCAAGGTCGATAAACCTAGCGCTAAGAGTCAGACCGCCAAAAAGAAAAATCCACAGCGACCCATTGGCGTTATGGCAAGTTCATCCAACGCCACTGCCTCCGAGGTCATGTCTTGGGATGATTCAAAATTGCTCGAGCATGTGCGTCGCCGAGTCACGGTGCAGGGGCCCGCAGCAAGAGTGGATCAATCAAAATCGGGCAAGACGCTGTACCTTGTTTTTTTGGGCGGGGATGAGCCCGATTCATCGCGCGTCGGCATTCGTGTGGGCAAACAATCGCCCGATAAAATCAAATCCATGCTCGCGGCGTTCGTCGGCAAAACCATACGCGCGTCCGGCGAGGTGAAAAAAGAGATACAAGGGAACTTGTCGAGTGCGGCGATCATGATCAACGATGTGTCTGCGATTCAGATAATCGATTGATCCTGTGGAAAATTTGGCGCTCGAGACCTTGATGCTGGCATGCGACTCGCATGGCGGTCCGCGACCGGAACATATTTTGTTCATTGGCGCCCAGCCGCATTCAAAGCTCCGTGGGGAGTTCAATCTTCTTGGTTGGCAGCCGCTTAAGCCTCTCGCCGACCCATGGGACAAGGCGGGATTTTCGCGCAGCGATACTCTGCCGGAAGGCAAATGGCCATGGGTGTGGGTACTGCCGCAAAAATCTCGCGACGAAACGCTGTCATGGTTTGCCCTTGCCCGTGATCGACTTTCGCCGGGTGGGCGCTTGATCATTGCGATGCCGAACACCGCAGGTGCCGCTCGGTTTGAAAAGGAACTCAAGCGTGCGACTGGTCGCGTCGATTCGATACAAAAACACAAATGCCGCGCATTTATCGCCACCGATGATAAATCATGGAACGAAGAGCTTTTTGAGGAATGGCGAAAGCTTGACCATCGGCGAAAAATCCCAGGAACGGATTTTGTCACGCAACCGGGCATTTTCAGTAGCGCGCACATCGACCCAGGTTCGCTCTTGCTCGCGCAGCAAATACCCAAATCCTTGAGCGGTCACGTGGCTGACTTGGGTGCGGGATGGGGATTTCTTTCCAAGGTCGCCCTCGATGCATGCGAGGGAATCACGCATATCGATCTCTATGAAGCTGACGCCCGCGCACTCGCCTGCGCACGGCAAAATCTCGCGGGACATGAGGACAAAGCCGAGTTCCATTGGCACGATGTCACGGTCGGTTTGGAGAAAAATTTCGATGCGATTCTGATGAATCCGCCATTTCACAGCGGTCAGGCAACGGATATGGATCTCGGTCGCGCCTTCATCAAGAGCGCCGCCAAGGCACTGCGTCGCGGTGGAAAATTGCTGCTCGTAGCCAACCGTCAATTGCCTTACGAAGCAGTGCTTGAGTCGAACGGACTTGCATGGCGCAAAGTCGCGGAAGACCCGACCTACAAAATTCTTTTTGCTGAGAAACGCTGACCTCTGCCACTTCATGAAACTCGTCAAACTCCTCGCCAATCTTGGATACGGCTCGCGCCGCGAGGTGCAACGGTTGATCCGTGCCGGTGCAGTGACCGATCAAAATGGCGATTCTCTCAATGACAACAGTGCGACACCGCATGAGGAAGTTCGCTTTCGCGGGGAGCCGCTTGATCCGGCATTTCCATTCACGATCATGCTCAACAAACCCGATGGTTTCACCTGCAGCGCGGATGATCCCGGGTCGACGGTATATGATCTTTTGCCCGAGCGTTTTGCTCATCGCAATCCGGGCCTCAACTGCATCGGGCGACTCGACAAGGATACGACAGGCCTGCTTTTGATGACCGATGATGGCAAGTTGCTGCACAAGATCATTCATCCAAAGTCCGCCTGTCACAAAGTTTACCACGCCACGCTAGCACGACCACTTGAGGGTCATGAAGCCGAACTCTTTGCTTCGGGAACGCTCATGCTCAACGGGGAAACCAAGCCTTTGCTTCCAGCCTCATTTGAAAAAATCGGCGATTGTGAAGCGCTCGTCACTCTGCACGAAGGTCGTTATCACCAAGTTCGACGCATGTTTGCCGCAGCGGGCAATCACGTGGTGGATCTTAAGCGAATCTCGATTGGTGGACTCAAGCTGCCGAACGATTTGCCTGAAGGTGAATGGCGAGCGCTCACGGCCGATGACATGCGTGAGCTTTGGGGGAATTGAAAGCCTTACGGAGGTAGTATGATTTTCTCGCCGAGGTGCTTGGGTTCCGTATCGAGAATGTTGATATCGAGCCACATTTTCACGCGGGCTCCAATCTCTCTGACTCGTGTTTTAAAACCGAGTCTGGTGCCGACATCACGCGCATTGTGGGCAATGGCATCAAGCCCGTGAGCTTTTGCGATGTAAATCGCGCGTTGGTTTTGAAAGCGTTGACTGATGAAGAGGATGGAGTTGAGCCCAAAAACTTTTTTGGCGCGAATGACCGAATCAAGAGTGCGCAGGCCTGCATAATCGCAGACGATGTGTTGTGAGGGAACGCCGAGCTTGACGAGTGCCCGCTTCATTTTTTCCGGCTCGTTGTAGTCATGCGCGCGATTGTCGCCCGAGACGATCAAGGTGCGGATTTTTCCCGCTTTCCAAAGCGCGGCGGCGGCTTCGACGCGATGCTTGAAATAAAGGTTTTGGCGGCCTCTCGTGCGGTCACTGGTTCCAAAAACGAGTCCGACCTCGGATGAGGGCGTGTTGGCAATGGTGTCGAAGGTTCGTCCGCGCGCGGACCAACTGGCGATGATGTTGGCCCATGCGATTGCGATGATGGCTGCAGCCATCATGACCAACACGATGAGACTAGCTCGCTTAACCCAAAGCACTGGAAGTTTGATTTTCATGCGTTGCGGGTGCTTGCGGGCTCAGGTTGACGGCGTGGCCAAGCGAACCATGAATTGGATTTTTCTGCAGGTCGATGGACGGCATGATTTTCGGGTGCCAACACACGAAGGTGATTGGCGGTTTGGACAAAACGGATTTTCGAAAAGCGTCCTGCAAGCTCGCCGTCGACTTCGACAGGCACCTCGCGATCAGCTTCGACGGTGAATGACTCGGCCTGGAAATACTCGACGGAATCCATCAGGTCGACGCCGCCAAGCGCTAGACCGCGGAGTGAATCAAGCACCAAACGATAACCGGCCTCCTTGTAAACCAGCACATCGAGTTTTGAGTCATGATTATCGGCCATACGGAAGAGCGGGAAAGGTCCGCCGTAAAGCGAGCCATTGCCAGTCAGCACCGCCACACCTTGAATCACACGACCATCGGCGAGTGTGACGCGCATCTGCGGTGGTTTTTCTCCGAGCACCCGCACGGCCGCCAAAAGATAGGCGAGGGGGCCGAGCATTTTTTTCGAATCCCAGGAGGTTTCCTCAATGACCATCGCGTCAAAACCAATGCCTGCCATTTGCACGAAGGGAATGCCATTGGCCTCAAACAAATCCACCTCGCGCGTAAAACCGTTTTCGATGATCTCAAATGCGCGCTCGAGCG
This sequence comes from Verrucomicrobiota bacterium, assembly GCA_041191425.1. Classification (GTDB taxonomy): domain Bacteria; phylum Verrucomicrobiota; class Verrucomicrobiia; order Verrucomicrobiales; family Akkermansiaceae; genus Luteolibacter. Next base: position 5,571 of record JBEEOX010000062.1, read on the forward strand.
ATGAAAATGGAATGCCCATTTCGCGTGCAAAAACATTCATCGTGCCTGCAGGTAACACGCCAAGCACGGTCTGTGATCCCGCCAGTCCGCGCACGACCTCGTGAAGCGTGCCATCGCCGCCGGCGGCGATCACGACAGGTTCACCGTTGTCCGCAAAACGCGCCGCAAGCTCGCGGGCCTCTTCAGCGCTATTGGTCGCGTAGATCGCAAAGCGATTGGCGTGCTTCATGATGAATCGCAGCACCCGCTCACCCCTTTGGCTGCGCGCCTTAGGATTGAAAATGATCGGGTACCTTCGAGGTGATTTCACACACCATTCATCGCTGATGCGCGCGAGTACCGCAATCGGATTCGCAAGAGATCGGGTGGTGGATCTACTCCTTACTCGCCGGCCGCCAAGACCGCGAGCACCTGCTCAAGCGGCAAGCCCATCACATTTTCAAAACTTCCGTCGATGCCTTCAACAATCAACTCACCATGCTCCTGAATTCCGTATGCGCCAGCCTTGTCGAGGGGATTGATCCTTGAAAGGTAGTTGTCGATCGCATCGGCATCGAGAGGCAGGAAGGTGACATCGGTGGTCTCGTGAAATACCTTGCGAGTGCCACTGGGGAAAATCACGCACACGCCAGTGCGCACCTGATGGGTGCGACCGGCAAGGCGGGCGAGCATGACACGCGCCGCGTCCAGATCCGCAGGTTTGCCGAGTGGTTCGTTGTCGATAAAGACCAATGTGTCGGCGCCAATCACTGTTGCCTCCGGGCGCATGGTCGCAACGGCTTCAGCCTTGAGTGTCGCGTTGAGCTCGCAAAGCGTCGCAGGTGACAATGACGCATCATGCACTTCCTCGGCAGGCGAGGGGATCACTTCAAAGTCGAGTCCCGTGCGACTGAGCAATTCCTTACGGCGCGGGGATGATGATGCCAGTACGATCGGCATGGGTCAGTCCGCAGGGAAAATGATTTCCTGGCTTTTACCCGATGAACGACCGAGCCAGTCACCAATGTCCTTGGTGGTGATGTAAAGCATCAACCCCATGAGTAGCATCGCGCAAACCGACTGCAAAATTTCCAAAGGTTTGGCTTTGATTGGACGGCTGAAAATTTTCTCAAAGCATGCGAGCGTGATATGGCCGCCATCAAGCACCGGAAACGGCAGCATGTTGAGCACAGCGAGGTTCACATTGAAGAACACCATGAAGGCAAGAATTCGCCGCCATCCGTCTTCGGTTTGAAGCAGTTGGTACTGCATCTTGGCAATGCCCACCGGTCCGCTCAGGTGATCAACTCCAATGTTGGAATCCGGTGCGAACAAACTGGTGATCGTCACCCACATCATATTCAGACTGTCACTTACTTGGCGCAGCGGGCTGGGCTTGATCAAGCGCCTGTCGATGTCAGCCCGCGAATCCCAGATGATTCCAATTTTGGGATCCATGCCCGTTGGTTGAAGCGGTCGTTCGGGTGTGATTTCGAGTTCGCGCACCTGGCCATCGGGGCTCTGCACGGTGATCCTAGCGGTTTGCCAATTCTTGTCGCGGATGTGCTGCGAAAAATGCATGATGCCATGCACCTTTTCGCCATCAATGCGAATCACGCGATCGCCTTTGACAAGTCCGACATCGGCGGCGGGGCTGTTTGGGCTGACATCGCCAACGATCGCCGGGCCTGCTGAATCGATCCCGACCTGCCGCAGTCCGCGGCGCTGATACCAGTGGCTTTTTTCCGTCTCGAATCCCGATTTCAATTCAATCGGTTTCGCTTCGCCCGGTCGCTCGACCGTGAAGCTGATGTGCTTGCCGCGGCTGAGGATGATGCGTTCGCTGATTGATTCGAGCGATCCGGCGAAGCCATTCACCTCCTCGCCATTGATGGCGATGATTTTATCACCAACTTTGATTCCAGCTTTTTCAGCGGGACTGCCGGGCACGAGGTAACCAACTTCTTGGGAGGGGATGAAGTCTGCCGGTTTGCCGATCTGCCATACGGCCACCGCTGCGGCTAATGCTAGGAGCATTGAGAAAAGCGGTCCCGCAAATGCGACGATGATTTTGTCGAGTGGGGTGACCGGTGGCAGTTTGGCTCGCTCGCTGTCACCACCTTCTATGGCATCCATTGGGGCCATTTGCGGCAGCGCGACAAACCCGCCGGCAGGGATCCAACCGAGGCCGAATTGCACGCCATCGATGTCCTTTTTCCAAATCGGCTTACCGAACCAAATTTGGAATCGCTCGATTTTGAGTCCACGCCATTTTGCGGCAAGAAAATGCCCGAGTTCATGGACGAAGATGATCACATTGAAAACGGCGATCACCACACCGATCCAAAGAAG